>NZ_BAAAKJ010000235.1:0-389 GCF_039527695.1 Kitasatospora putterlickiae | reverse complement strand
CGGCTTCTTCACGGGGCCCGCACAGGGCCCCGGCTTTCGCAACCCGGCCTCCGTTTGGCAGGATCGGCCACATGTCCGGTTCCCATCGCACCTCCCCGTACCCGTCGTACGAGCCGGTGTACGAGGTGCCGCAGCAGTCGCACGGCGTGCCGCCGCAGCCGTACGGCGGCCACCAGGAGTACGACGGTCCGCCGGACGGGGGGCCGGACGCCGGGTACGGCCACCGGACCTCGGCCGGGTACGACACGTACGACGTGTACGACCGGCCGTTCCAGGCGCACCCCGCTCAGCAGGAGCCCGGGTTCGAGTCCGAGCCGGAGCCGTCGCCGTTCCAGGCGCCACCGTCGGCCCCGCTCCCGGCCCCGCTCCCGGCGCAGCGGAGCGCCGCC
>NZ_BAAAKJ010000234.1:6988-11132 GCF_039527695.1 Kitasatospora putterlickiae | reverse complement strand
TCGCCGACGCCTGGCGGCGGGTGCTGCCCGCCCTGGCCGCCGACGCCCGGCAGGCCGAGACCCCCGCCGCCGCCCGCAGCGACGCCCGCGCCGACGGCTCGGTCGAGGCGATCCCCGGCCTCGGCGCCGGCTTCGCGGGCCGGATACCCGCCGACACCACCCAGGTGGTGCTGGCCACCGGCGAGGGCAAGGACACCAACCGGGCCACCGTCACGCTGTGGACCCGCACCGCCGAGGGCCGCTGGCTGGCCGGCGAGAGCTGGCAGGGCCACAACGCGTTCAAGGGCTGGACCGCCGACCACAACGAGGGCGACCTGCGCAGTCCGATCGGCGTCTTCTCGCTCACCGACGCCGGTGGCCGCAAGGCCGACCCGGGCAGCAGGCTCCCGTACGACAAGGACCCCAACTTCGTGGTCTCCGGGACGGGCTTCGCCGGCGAGCAGCTGGCCGGCTCCTTCGACTACGTCGTCGCGATCAACTACAACCGGGTGGCCGGCAACTCCCCGCTCGACCCGCGCCGCCCGAACGGCTCGACCAAGGGCGGCGGGATCTGGATCCACGTCGACCACGGCGGTCCGACGCACGGCTGCGTCTCCATCCCGGAGGACAAGATGGCGCAGCTGATCCGCACCCTCGACCCGGCCGCCCGCCCGGTGATCGTGATGGGCGACGCCGCCTCGCTGGCGGTCTGACCAGCCCGTGCCGCGTCCCGGCGCCGGGACGGCGGCCCGTCTGCCGCAACGGTCCTTGTCGGTCTCCTACAGCTTCCCGGCACGGATCCTGTAGCCGGTCGCGACCCGCTGACCAGCGGGTAACCGGGTTGAGTGGGCAGTATGAGCGGTTCGCGCATCGTGGCACTCGGCCACTACCAGCCCCCCAAGGTCCTCACCAACGACGACCTGGCGAAGCTGGTCGACACCGACGACGAGTGGATCCGTAGCCGGGTGGGCATCCGGACGCGGCATATCGCGGAGGGCGAGACCGTCGTCGACCTCGCCACCGAGGCGGCCCAGAAGGCGCTCGCCAACAGCGGCCGGTCGGCGTCCGACGTCGATCTGGTCGTGGTCGCCACCTGCACGGCGGTGGAGCGCAGCCCCAACACGGCCGCCGCCGTCGCGGCGCGGCTCGGGGTGCGTGCGCCGGCCGCCTACGACATCAACACGGTCTGCTCGGGCTTCTCCTACGCGCTGGCCACCGCGGACCACGCGATCCGGGCCGGAGCGGCCCGTACGGCGCTGGTGATCGGCGCGGAGCGGATGTCGGACACCCTCGACTGGACCGACCGCTCCACCTGCGTGATCTTCGGCGACGGCGCCGGCGCGGCGCTGGTCGAGGCCCAGGAGGAGGGCGAGGAGCCGGGGATCGGCCCGGTGGTCTGGGGGTCGGAGCCGGAGAAGGGCGACGCGGTGGTGATCACCGGCTGGGATCCGGTGATCAGCCAGCAGGGCCAGTCGGTGTTCCGCTGGGCGACCACCCAGATCGCCCCGCTGGCCCGGCAGGCCTGCGAGCGGGCCGGGATCGACCCGTCCGAGCTGAAGGGCTTCGTGCCGCACCAGGCCAATCTGCGGATCATCGACGCGATCGCCAACCGGCTCGGGGTGACCGACGCGGTGGTGGCCCGGGACGTCGTGGAGTCCGGCAACACCTCGGCGGCCTCCGTCCCGCTGGCCTTCTCCAAGCTGGTCGAGCGCGGCGAGCTGTCGCCCGGCGACCCCGTCCTGCTGTTCGGCTTCGGCGGCGGCCTCGCCTACGCCGGACAGGTCGTCCGCTGCCCCTGATCCCCGGATCCCCGCTGACGCGGCTGTAGCCGCCTCCTGACACGTCTGTGGGCGGTCACCCCCGATGGGTGACCGCCCACAGGCGTTCGTGCGTGTCATGGCGCGCTGCGGACCGCCGGCGGACCTCCCCCGAGGACACGGCCGCCGTCCGTCGTACCCCGGACAGGAGGCCGGGGCGCGCGCGAAGCGGAAGGTGGGTCGGAGCGGATCGGTCTACTTGGGCGCCTTCTTGCCGGTGACGCCCAGGTACACCAGGGGAGCGAGGTTGGGCTTGAGGTCCTTGACCTTGACGCCCCAGGAGGTGAAGGCCTTCTGGTGCTCGGCCGCCGAGGCGAGCAACGAGACCAGCGACCCGGCGACGGCGGCCGGATCCAGCGACTTGTCGGCCTGTCCCTTCGCCTGGAGTTCCTTGACGGCCTCCGTGAGCGGCTTGGCGACCGCGTTGAGGACGGTCATGCGGATCTTGAAGAACCGCTTGTCCCCTTCGGCGGCACCGAGCGTGACCACACGGAGAATGGCGTCGTTCTTGCGCCAGAAGGCGAGGAATCCGTCGACCAGTTCTTCCGAAGTGGCCGTGCCGGACTTCCCTGCCCAGGACTTTCCGGCCACCAGCTCTTTGAGCGTGTCGGCGTCCTTGGCCATTTCCTCGGCGATTTCGAGGACGGCGCCCTCGACATCCGGGAAGTACTGGTAGAAGGTCGCGGGGGAGGTACCCGCCATACGGGCGACGTCGATGACCTTGACGTCCCGATAGGGCGACGTGCTGAGCATCTCGCGGAGGCAATCGAGCAGCTTCTGCCGCGTCTCCTGTCCGCGTCGCCCGGCGACGCGACCGTCGACGGTGCGAACTTGTCCTGTCATGCCGTCAGCTTACCGTGGCCCGATCTTGGCGCGATTCGGTGATGTGACAATTACTCCGCACGGGGGTTGGTATAGCCGCTCAGAGCCCTTCGGATGGATATTTACGGGCCCCCGCGCCCCTCCTTGACGCCCCCCCGTGCACCGGTGACGCCGCAGGGTGACGAACCCTTCGCTGAGGGGTTATCGAGTAACGGAGCGTGACAGTCGCCGTGGGCGTGTGAGTTGCCCCTCGTGACACGCCCGGGCGTGTCGGGTGCAAGTCGACACCGGAGCGGACGTCAGAATCCGGCCGTTTCGTCGCCGCTGACCGGCCGGTGGAGCCCGCCGGGGGCCGGACGGTGCTCTGGGCGGGGGAGGTTGGAGATGGGCCGGGCGGCATTGGAGAATCGGGTCCGGCACCACGCGGTGGGTGCGCGGCACCACGCGGGCGGTGCTCAAGACGGGGAGGTGGCAGCGGGTGGACCAGCTGACGGCGCACGATCCGAGGCGGATCGGGCCCTTCGAGGTGCTGGGGCGGCTCGGGGCGGGCGGCATGGGCCTGGTCTACCTGGCGCGGTCCGCGTCCGGCCGGCGGGTGGCCATCAAGACGGTCCGGGGGGAGCTGGCCGAGGACGAGCTGTTCCGGGTCCGGTTCGCCCGGGAGATCGAGGCCGCCAAGACGGTCGGCGGCTTCTACACGGCGGCCGTGGTCGACGCCGACGCGGACGCCCGGGTGCCCTGGCTGGCCACCGCGTACGTCCCGGCGCCGTCCCTGGAGGACCTGGTCACCGAGTGCGGGCCGCTGCCGGTCGGAGCGGTGCGCTGGCTGGTGGCCGGCATCGCCGAGGCCCTGCAGTCCATCCACGCCGCCGGGCTGGTCCACCGCGACCTCAAGCCGTCCAACGTGCTGGTCGTCGAGGACGGCCCCCGGGTGATCGACTTCGGCATCGCCGCCGGCGTCTCCAGCACCCGGCTCACCATGACCAACGTCGCGGTCGGCACCCCGGCGTACATGTCGCCGGAGCAGGCCAGGGACAGCCGGGGCGTCACCGGCGCCAGCGACGTCTTCTCGCTCGGCTCGCTGCTGGTCTTCTGTGCCACCGGCCACCCGCCGTACCGGGGCGCCAACCCGGTGGAGACGGTCTTCCAGCTGCTGCGCGACCAGCCCGACCTCTCCGGCCTGCCGCCGGAGCTGGCCGACCTGGTGCGCGCCTGCATGCGGCCGGCGCCCGAGCACCGGCCGACCCCGGAGCAGATCCAGGCCGAGCTGGCCCCGCACCTGTTCTCCCGGGACGACGCCTCCGGCGAGGCCGGGGACTGGCTGCCGCCCAACGCGCTCGCCCTCATCGAGCACAAGCGGGGCCGCCGCCAGCCGCCGCCGGCCGTCCCGCCGCAGCCCGTGCCGCAGCATCCGCCGCACCCGTCCGCCCCGCACGCGTCCGCGCCGCACTCGGCGGCTGCGCATCCCGGCCCGGCCTCGCACCCGGGCCAGGACGACCCGCGCACCCGGGCGGTCGCCGGGACGA
>NZ_BAAAKJ010000234.1:0-6952 GCF_039527695.1 Kitasatospora putterlickiae | reverse complement strand
CCCGGGCGGTCGCCGGGCCGGTGCACAGCCGCCCGCCCGGGCCGGACACCGAGGCCGCCACCGAGAAGCTGGCCGCGCCCAGCCGGCACCGCCGGCCGGCCGTCGACGAGGGCGACGAGGTGCGGCTGCCCGGCGCCTCGGTCCGGATAGGGCCGGGGCCGCGCGCCGAGCAGGCCGGCCCGGGCGCGCCGCCCGCCGAGACCGACTGGGTCCGGCGGATCACCCCGCCCCCGGCCGCCCGCTGGCGCCCCTGGCGGTTCCGGATGTCCAACGACGTCTGGGGCACCCCGCTGGTCGCCGACGGCACCCTGTTCGTCTCCAGCTTCGAGGTGCACGCCCTGGACATCGCGTCCGGGCAGCGCCGCTACAAGACCCGGGACGTCGCCTGGGCGCTCGCCGTGGACGCCGGGCGGGTGCACGCGGCCGACGGCCCGCACCTGTACACGGTCGACGTCGCGGACGGCACCGAGCGCTGGAGGCACTCGCTGGACGGCTGGGTGTACTCGCTGGACGCGGCCGAGGGCGTGCTCTGCTGCGGCGTCCGGGGCGGCGGCGTCCAGCTGCGCTCGGCGGCCACCGGCGCCGAGCTGTGGCGCGCCGACGACGCCCAGCAGGACTTCGAGAACCCGCAGTCCGGCCCCGCCCTGGTCGGCGGCGCGGCGTACTACTACGGCGGCGGGCGGCTGCGCTGCGTGGACCCGCGCGGCGCCGGCCTGCGCTGGTCGGTCCCGGTCGGCGAGGACGTGCCGTCCCGCCCGGTCGAGCGCTCCGGCGTGCTCTACGTGACGGCCGGCACCCGGGTGTACGCGCTGGACGCGGCGAGCGGCGCCGAGCGCTGGCGGTTCGAGGCCCCGGTGGTGCTGTTCACCCCGCCGGCGCTGGACGCCGACGCGGTCTACGTCGCCGACTACCTCGGCACGGTGTACGCGCTGGACGCGGCCACCGGCCGGGACCGCTGGCGCGCGGTCACCGGCACCCGGCAGGGCGCCGAGCCGGTGGTGGTCGGGGACGGCATGGTGCTGGTCGGCAGCGGCGAGACGCTCTACGCGTTCGAGGCGGGCGGCGGCCGGGAGCGCTGGCGGTACACCGCGCGCGGCGAGATCGTCGGCTCCCCGGCGGTCGCGGACGGGCTGGTCCACCTCGGCAGCCGGGACCACTCGCTGCACACCGTGGACCTGGCCAGCGGCCAGCTGCGCTGGGAGCTGGGCACCAAGGGCGAGCTGACCGGCTCGCCGGTGGCGGTCGGCGGGAAGGTCTTCGTCGGGAGCAAGGACCGCTGCGTCTACGCGCTGGACGCCTTCTACGGCACGGCGGTGCCCTCGCACTGACCCCGGGAGCGGGCGGCGGGAGCCCGGGGCCCCCGCCGCGGGCGCGCTACTTGCGGGCCTCCGGGTGGCGGCTGCACCAGCCCTCCCAGGCCGAGTCCACCATGGACTCGACCCCGTGCCGGGCGGTCCAGCCCAGCTCGCGGTGGATCAGATCGGCCGAGGCGACCACCCGGGCCGGGTCGCCGGGGCGGCGCGGGGTGATCTCGGGGGTGGTGTCGTACCCGGTCACCTTGCCGATCACGTCCAGCATCTCCCGGACGCTGACGCCCTCGCCGCGGCCGATGTTCAGCACCAGGGAGGTCTCCCCGGCCGGGTCGGCCGCCAGCCGCCGCGCCGCGGCCACGTGGGCCGAGGCGATGTCGGAGACGTGGATGAAGTCGCGCACGCAGGTGCCGTCCGGCGTGGGGTAGTCGTCACCGAAGACCCGCGGGGCCTGACCGGCGGTGAGCCGCTCGAAGACCATCGGGATCAGGTTGAACACACCGGCGTCGGAGAGCTCCGGCGAGGCGGCGCCGGCCACGTTGAAGTAGCGCAGGGCGACGGTGGACATCCCGTACGCCTTGCCGGCCGCGGCCACCAGCCACTCGCCGGCCAGCTTGGTCTCGCCGTACGGGCTCATCGGCGCGCACGGGGTCGACTCGGTCACCAGGTCGACGTCGGGCATGCCGTAGACGGCCGCCGAGGAGGAGAAGAGGAAGCGCTTGACGCCGCCCTCGGCCGCGGCCTCCAGGACGGTCTGGAGGCCGATCATGTTCTCGCGGTAGTACAGGAAGGGCTGCTCGACCGACTCGCCCACCTGCTTCTTGGCGGCGAAGTGCAGGATGCCCTCCACCTGGTGTTCGCGGATGGCCGCGTCCAGCGCGGTCCGGTCCAGGGTCGACCCCTCGACCAGGGCGACCCCCTCGGGCAGCCGGGTCCGGTCGCCAGTGCTCAGGTCGTCCAGAACGGCCACGCGCTCGCCCGCGTCGAGGAGCTGCTGAACGACGTGCCCGCCGATGTAACCGGCACCGCCGGTGATCAACCAAGTCATGGCCGAATCCTAGGCCGTGGGGATTTCGCGCCGGTGGCGCGGGCGCGTCGCGGCGGTGGATTCGGACATTTCGGTGAAATGCTGACAAAGATCTCTGCGTCGCGTCCGAGCGGCCCGTCGTGGCCGCGCCGAGGAATCCGGAGGCCGTCACGGTGAACCGCAAGCAGGAGCCCACTCGTCCGATTCCGGCCGGACCGCGCCAGACCCGGCCCGGGGCCTTCGGCGGTCGGCCGCTCGCGCCGGGCGCGGTCGCCGCGCTGGCCGCGCTCGTGCTGACCGGGTGCAGCGGCGGCTCGTCCTCGGACTCGTCCTCGCCGGCGAACGGCTCCCCGACCGCCCCCACCGCCGGCGCCACCCAGCCGGGCGGCGCCAACCAGCTCCAGTCCGACTACCAGCGGGTGATCAAGGACGTGCTGCCCTCGGTGGTGCAGATCACCACCGCGAGCGGCCTCGGCTCCGGGATCGTCTACGACGACAAGGGCGACATCGTCACCAACGCCCACGTGGTCGGTACCGCCACCACCTTCACCGTCACGCTGGCCGGCAGCACCAAGCCGCTGGACGCCACCCTGGTCGCCGGCTACCCGGAGTCCGACCTCGCGGTGATCAGGCTCGGCAGTCCGCCGGACGGCCTCAAGCCGGCCACCTTCGGGGACTCCACCGAGGTCGACCTGGGCCAGATCACGCTCGCCATGGGCAGCCCGCTGGGGCTCTCCAGCAGCGTCACCCAGGGCATCGTCTCGGCCACCGGCCGGACCGTCTCCGAGCCGGGGACCCCGGGCTCCCCGGGCGCCGTCATCGGCAACATGGTGCAGACCTCGGCCGCGATCAACCCCGGCAACAGCGGCGGCGCGCTGGTCAACCTGAACGGTGAGGTGATCGGCATCAACACGCTGGCCGCCACCGAGCCGGATTCCAGCGGCGCCGCCGCCCCGGGCATCGGCTTCGCCATCCCGGCGTCCACCGTGACCAGCATCGCCGATCAGCTGATCAAGGACGGCAAGGTCACCAACTCGGGCCGGGCCGCCCTCGGCATCACCGCCCGGACCTACTTCGACCAGAACTTCCGCCCGGCCGGCGCGGTGGTGGTCGCCGTCGCGCCGGACGGCCCGGCCGCCTCGGCGGGCCTCCAGGTCGGCGACGTGATCACCAGGATCGGCGACACCCCGGTGGACTCGCTGAACTCGCTCACCACCGCGCTGGCCTCGCTGGCGCCGGGCAGCGGGGTGGCCGTCACCTACAGCCGGGACGGCCGGAGCAGCACCGCCGATGTCACCCTCGGCACCCTGGAGACGCCCTAGCCCGGGCCGGGTGCCCCACCAGCCCCCGGACGGCGGGCGGCCCGCACGACCGCGCAAGGGTTCGCGGAGCCGCCCGGCGTCCGGGACGAGAGCCGGGCGCCGTCCGGGCGTCGTCCCGGCCGGCCTTCAGCGGCGGGCGACGCGGGTCCGCCAGGGGAGCTCGACGGTCACCGTGGTCGGTCCGCCTTCCGGGCTCTCCACCAGGAACACCCCGTCCACCGCGCGGATCCGCTCGGCCAGCCCGGCCAGGCCGCTGCCCGGGTAGGGGGCCGCGCCGCCCTTGCCGTTGTCCTGGACCAGCAGCATCAGCTGGTCGTCGGCCCGCCAGACGTCCACCGTGGCGGAGCGGGCGCCGGAGTGCTTGGAGATGTTCGTCAGCAGCTCGCTGACCGTGAAGTAGGCGATGCCCTCCACCGCCGAGTCCGGCCGGTCGTCGCTGCCGTCCCCGGCCTTCAGGTCGACGTGCACCTTGACCCCCTCCGGCACCGTGCAGCGCGCCGCCACCGAGGAGAGCGCCGCGTCCAGACCGCGGTCGGTGAGCACCGCCGGGTGGATGCCCCGGGCCAGGTCCCGCAGCTCCTGCAGGGCCAGCTTCACCTCGCCGTGGGCGTTGTCGACCATCTTCGCGGCGGCCGCCACGTCGTCCGGCGTCTCGGTCTCGCGCAGCCGCTCCTTGGCCATGCCGAGGTCCATCGCCAGCGCCACCAGCCGGGCCTGGGCGCCGTCGTGCAGGTCGCGCTCGATCCGGCGCAGGTCGGCGGCGGCGGTGTCGACCACGGTGCCGCGGTCGTCCTCCAGTTCGCGGACCCGCTCGGACAGCGCGCCCGGGTAGAGCAGGGTCTCCACCAGCATCCGGTCCACCGCCGACTGGGCGCGCACCGCCCAGGGCAGGACCGGCCAGCCGACCAGCACGAAGATCAGGGTCAGCCCGAAGCACAGCACGCCCCAGGGCAGCATCAGCACGTTGTAGAGGGCCGCGCGCCACGAGAGCGCGTCGGTCAGGTGGGCGATCGCGAAACCGGTGAGGCCCGGGCGGCGGCGCTGCACCGGCTCCGGCTCGTGCACCTCGGAGTCGTACAGCGACCGGGCCCGGCGGCGGGCGAAGCCGCTCATCGACCGGCAGCCGGCCAGTCCGGCGGCGAGCAGCGGCAGGCCGATCACGGTGACCGACAGGGCGAGGCCGACCGAGAGCGTGACGATCGTGAAGACGAAGCCGGCGATCCCGAGCGGCAGGTTCAGCAGCAGCTGTCCGACCTGCCGCCACATCCGCGCGCCGTACAGCGGGGTGCGCCCGGCGCCCTCGGCCGTGCCGTCCATTGGCTTCATCTCGGTCTACCGTCCTTTTCCGGTCGAACTGTGCGACTAGCTTGACCGCTCCTGGGCAGGTGAGGCCATGGGGGTGATACGTCTCCCCGGGCGGGGGTTATCCCCACCCTCCCGGCGCACCGGGTGTCCACCGGGTGTCTTGCGGATCGGGCAGGATACGGCGCACCGGTGCCGTGCACTTAGACTCACGCACTGGCGATGGTGATGAGCGCGTAAGGAACGTCGCGGGACCGCCCCGAGGGCGGGTGCCGCGGCCGATGTGGAGGCGAGGGCATGGTGGGGCAGCGGGCGGCTTCGGTCGCGGCCGACCCGGCGGCCGGCAGCGGCTACTTCGACGCGTACGCCGCGATGGGCCTGCTCGCCGTCGTCGGTGTGCTCTTCGTGACGGTGGCGTTCACCGCGAACCGCCTGTTGCGGCCGGTGGTGTACTCGCCGGAGAAGCTCCTCGCCTACGAGTGCGGCGTGGACCCGGTGGGCGGGGACTGGGCGCACACCCAGGTCCGCTACTACGTCTACGCCTTCCTGTACGTGATCTTCGCGGTCGACGCGATCTACCTGTTCCCGTGGGCGACCGTCTTCGCCTCCGCCGGGTACGGCGCCGGGACGCTGGTCGAGATGTTCGTCTTCATCGGCTTCCTCGCGGTCGGACTGCTCTACGCCTGGAAGAAGGGCGTTCTGGAATGGACGTGACGCACACCCACTCGCACGGGCACGGCGCCTCCGGAGGCCCGGTTCCGCTGGGCGTGCCGGACCCGTCGAGCCCCGGCGCCGCCGTCGAGCGGCGCGGCATCGGCCCGCTGGCCCGGCTCGCGCCGGACCCGGTGAAGGTCGTCCTCAACTGGGGACGGCGCTACAGCCTCTGGTGCTTCAACTTCGGCCTGGCCTGCTGCGCGATCGAGTTCATCGCGGCCTCGATGGCCAAGCACGACTTCATCCGGATGGGCGTCATCCCGTTCGCGCCCGGTCCCCGGCAGGCCGATCTGATGATCGTCTCGGGGACGGTGACCGACAAGATGGCGCCCGCCGTCAAGCGCCTCTACGAGCAGATGCCCGAGCCGAAGTACGTCATCTCCTTCGGCGCCTGCTCGAACTCCGGCGGTCCCTACTGGGACTCCTACTCCGTGACCAAGGGCGTCGACCAGATCATCCCGGTCGACGTCTACGTGCCCGGGTGCCCGCCCCGCCCGGAGGCGCTGCTCCAGGGCATCCTCAAGCTCCAGGAGAAGATCGCCGCCGAGTCGCTGCCCGGCCGCTACACCGCGCCCGCGGCGGCGCTGCGGCGTCCGCCGGTGGCCGGGCCGGCTGCGGGTACCGGTACCGGTTCCGCCGCCGGTTCCGTCGAGGGAGGGGTCTCGTGACCACGGCCGAGCAGTACGCGGCGTCGGTCGGGGAGTGGGCGACCGGCGCCGAGGCGTACGGGCTGATCACCGTCGACGTGCCGGCGGAGCACTGGACCGAGGCGCTCACCGCGGCCCGGGACACCCTGGGCCTCACCTTCTTCGACTGGCTCAGCGCCGTCGACGAGCTCGCCGACGGCTTCTCGGTGGTCGCCCACCTCGCCGCCGTCGACGCCCCGGGCGTGCGCCACCTGGCGCTGCGCACCCGGGTGCCGCGCGACGCGGCCGCGCTGCCGACCGCCGTCCCGGTGTACGCCGGGGCCGCCTGGCACGAGCGCGAGACGCACGAGATGTTCGGCATCGACTTCCCCGGGCACCCCCACCTGATCACCCTGCTGCTGCCGGACGGCTTCGAGGGGCACCCGCTGCGCAAGGAGTTCGTGCTCGCGGCGCGGGTCGCCAAGGCCTGGCCGGGCGCCAAGGAGCCGGGCGAGTCCGACCACGGCGACGGGCCGGCGCGGCGCAAGATGCAGCCGGCCGGTGTGCCGGACCCGAACGAGTGGGGGCCGCTCAAGGGCACCCTGCCGCCGGTCGCCGAGCGGCCGGCGCGGGCCGCCCGCGCGGCCGGTG
>NZ_BAAAKJ010000233.1:5089-7146 GCF_039527695.1 Kitasatospora putterlickiae | reverse complement strand
GTCCTGGCCGTCACCCTGGTCGCCGTCGACGCGCTCGCCCTGTGCACCGCCACCGGCACCGCCAACCGCGTGCTCGACCCCGCCGTCCGGGTCGCGCCGCTGCTCGGCGTCGCCGCCCTGCTTCCGCTGCTGATCCTGCTCAACCTGGCCGGCGGCCTCTACCGCACCCGGCTCACCCTGTCCGTGCTCGACGAACTGCCCGCCCTCACCGCGCGGGCCCTGGTCGCCGCCGCCTTCGCGATCAGCCTGGCGGGCTGCCTGGAAGGCCGCTGGCCCGACTCCGGACCCGCCACCCCGGCCCGGCTCACCGTCCTGCTCGGCACCCAGCTGGTGCTCGCCGTCTGCTTCCGCGCCGTCCTCTACCACCTGGTGCGCCGGATCCGCCGCAGCCGCCCCAGCCCCGTCCTGGTGCTCGGCGCCGGCCGGCTCGGCCGCCGGGTCGCCGCCGCCCTCAGCGAGCGCGGCGAGTACGGGATGCGCCCGGTCGCGACACCGACCTGCCCGTGCTCGGCGGCCGCGAGGTCCTGGAACGCGAGGTCCGCCGCCACCGCGTCCACCACGTGGTCGCCACCGCCGGCGCCGCCGACGAGGCCGAGACCGCCGCCACCCTGCGCGACGCCGCCCGGCTCGGCTGCCAGGTCTGGCTGGTCCCCGCGCTGCGCGAGTACGGCTCGCTCGCCGCCGGACGGCTGGCCGGCGCCGACCACCTCTGGGGCTTCCCCTGCCTACGGGTCGACCGCGCCGCGATGCGCCGCCCCGGCTGGGCCGGCAAGCGGGCCCTGGACGTGACCGCCGCCGCGCTCGGCCTGCTCCTGCTCGCGCCCGTCCTGGCCCTGTGCGCGCTCGCCGTCCGCTTCGACACCGGCCCCGGTGTCCTGTTCCGCCAGCAGCGCACCGGGCTCGACGGCCGGGTCTTCACCGTCCTCAAGTTCCGCACCCTGCGGCCCAGCAACGAGCACGAGTCCGCCACCCGCTGGAACATCTCCCAGGACCACCGGATGGGCGCCGTCGGACGGCTGATGCGCCGCAGCTCGCTCGACGAGCTCCCGCAGCTGTGGAACGTGCTGCGCGGCGACATGAGCCTGGTCGGCCCGCGCCCCGAACGCCCCTACTTCGTCATGCGGTTCAGCCAGGCCTACCCGGAGTACGCGGACCGCCACCGCGTCCCGGTCGGCCTCACCGGCCTCGCCCAGGTCAACGGCCTGCGCGGGGACACCTCGATCGAGGACCGGGCCCGCTTCGACAACCGCTACATCGAGAGCTGGAGCCTCTGGCAGGACGTCAAGATCCTGTGCCGCACCGCGGTCCTCATGCTCCACCCGGACGGGAGCTGATCAACGCCGTGGCCTTGACCCTCGCCGCACCCCCGCGCACCGCCGGGCTGTTACGGCGCGCGGGGGGCGTCGTCCGCCGCCGCCCCAGCGTGCTCGCCGCCGCCACCGTGCTGCTGGTGTGCGTCCCCACCGGGGAGAAGGACGTCGCCGCGGCCGTCCACGTCACCGCCGCGGACCTCGCCTCGCTCGCCCTGGTCGCGCTCACCGCCGTCGGGCTGCTGCGCGGCCGAACCCCCGCGATCGGCCGCGCCGACGCCGTCCGGTTCGGCGCGATCGTGCTGGCCGCCGCCGTCGCCACCATCGGCTCGATCGACCCGGAGGCCAGCCTCACCGGCTTCGTCCGGCTCACCCAGGTCTTCGTGCTGGTCCCGGCCGCCGTCCTGTGCGCCCTGCGCGACCGCACCGACCAGCGGCTGGTGCTCGGCTCCTTCGTGATCGCCGCGCTGATCCAGGGCGTGGTCGGCGCCCACCAGTTCCTCACCGGCACCGGCGCCTCCTACACCGGCCGCCCGATCCGCGCCATCGGCACCTTCGGCGCCCTCGACGTCATGGCGATGTCCACCGTCGTCGGCTACGGCCTGCTCGCCGCGCTGGCCCTCGCCCTGGCCGAACGGGGACCGCGGGGCGACGCCCGGCTGCGGCGGGCGCTGTTCGCCACCGCCGCCTTCCTCGCCTTCCCGCTCGCCGTCTCCTTCAGCCGGGGCAGCTGGATCGCCACCGCGG
>NZ_BAAAKJ010000233.1:0-5065 GCF_039527695.1 Kitasatospora putterlickiae | reverse complement strand
TCCTGCTGCTGCGCGCCGACGCCCGGCTCGCCGTGCGCGGCGCCGTCCTCGGCACGGCCGCCGCCGTCGTCCTGATCGGCGGCTTCGGCCTCGGCGGCTCCGGCGTCACCGCCCGGCTCAGCTCGATCGGCTCCGTCTCCGACGCCCCCGACCAGTCCGTCTCCGACCGCTACGACCTGTGGGCCACCGCCGGGCGGATCTGGCAGGACCACCCCGTCTCCGGCGCCGGCCCCAAGGCCTTCCAGCGACTGCGCGACAGCCACGCCCCGCTGCGGCTCTCCTCCGGCAGCGACGCAGCCGACGCCACCATCGGCTTCCAGCGCGAACCGCTGCTCTCCCCGCACAACATGTACCTCCTGGTGCTCAGCGAGCAGGGCCTCATCGGCATCGTCGCCTACGGCCTGCTCTTCCTCGGCCTGCTCCTCGGCTGCCTGCGCTCCGCGCGCGGCCCCGGCCTCGCCGCCCTCGCCCTGCTCACCTGGGTCCTGGTCGACTTCCTCTACGCCGACATCGGCGGCACCACCACCGTGCTGACCTCGATCATCCTCGGCCTCGCCGCCCACGCGGCCCGCCCGGCGACCACCCGCCTGGCGACCACCCGCCCGGCGACCACCCGCCCCGAGCCCCCCGCAGGCGAGCGGGCGACTCTGGAGCCCGGCGCATGACCACCGACCAGCCGACCACGCTCGGTTCCCCCTCGCTGCCCGCCCCCCGGCAGGCGCCGGCCCCCACCGCGACCACCCCCGGCCCGCGCCGCGGCTTCCTCGCCAAGGCCTTCGGCGTCACCGCCGTGCTCAGCGCCGCCGGCTCCGCCCTCGGCCTGCTCCGCGACCTCCTGCTCGCCCGCTACTTCGGCGCCAACCAGGGCACCGACGCCTTCCTGGTCGCCTGGACCGTCCCCGAGACCGCCGCACCGCTGCTCATCGAGGACGCCATGTCCTTCCTGATGGTGCCCGCCTTCGCGCTCGCCCTGGTGCTCCGCGAGGAGCGCCCCGACGGCCCCGACCCGGTCCGCCAGCTGGTCCGCGCCACCCTGCCCTGGCTGCTGCTCGCCCTCTCCACGCTCTCCCTGGGCGCCGCGCTCGGCGCCCCCCGGCTGGTCGACCTGCTCGCCCCCGGCCTGGCCGACCCCCGGCTCGCCGTCACCTGCACCCGGATCACCGCGATCACCGTGCTGCCGTTCGGCGTGGCCGGCTACCTCGCCGCCGCCCTGCGCGCCCACCACCGGTTCACCGCCCCGGCCGGCATCTACGTCGCCTACAACCTCGGCATCCTCGGCGTGCTGCTCACCTGCCACGCGCTGTGGGGCGTCCGCGCCGCCGCGATCGGCGTCGCCTTCGGCAGCCTGCTGATGGCCGGCCTGCTGATCGGCCCGTTCCTGCGCCGGCTGCGGGCCGGCGGCGGACACCGGGCCCGGACCCGCCGCTCCCGCAACGCCCTGGTGCTGATCCCGCTCGCCCTGCTGCCGGTCGGCGTGTTCACCCTGACCCGCCAGGCCCAGGTCTTCATCGAACGGTTCCTCGGCTCGGCGCTGCCGCCCGGCACCATCTCGCACCTCAACTACGCGGCCAAGGTCTCCCAGCTCGCCATGACCGCCGGGATCCTGATCTGCACCGTCACCTTCCCGCTGGTCGCCCGGGCGCTCGCCGCCGGGGACCTCACCGCCGCCCGCGACCGGGTGGAGAAGGACCTCGGCCAGGCGGCGGCCGTCGTCCTGCTCGGCACCGCCTTCCTGATGGCCTGCGCCCCCTCGGTGGTCGAGCTGCTCTTCGAACGCGGCGCCTTCGGCCCCCGGGACACCGCCGCCACCGCCGCCGTCATCCGGGTCTACAGCTTCGGACTGCTCGCCCAAGCGCTGATCGGCGTGATGATCCGCCCCTACTTCTCGCTGCGCCCGGTGGTCCGCCGGGCCGGCGACCCCAGCCCCGAGGACGGCGGCCGCCGGCTGCTCGACTGGTACCCGGCCGGCGCCATGGCGTTCGGCCTGGCCGTCACCGTCACCGTCGGCGTGCTCGCCACCCCCCGGTTCGGCGCTCTCGGCCTGGCCGCCGGCAACGCGGCCGGCATCACCACCACGGCGGCGCTGCTGCTGCACGGCCTGGTCCTGCGCGGCATCCCGCTGCGGCTGCGCCGGGTCCTCGGCGGCCACGCCCGGCTGCTGGCCACCGCGGCCGGAGCCACCGCGCTCGGCATGCCCGCCGCCGGCCTCGCCGCCGACCCCCTGCTGTCCACCGCGCTCGGCGGTCTCACCGTCGCGTTGGCCTTCGCCGCCCTGGGCACCGGCCTCGGCGCCCGCGAGGTGCGCGGCCCGGTCCGGGCCGCCCTCCGGGTCCTGGGGCCGGTCCCCGGCCCGTCTCCTGTCGCCGATGAAGGGAAGCCTCCCCATGGATGCTGAACGGGGATCAGTCCGGTCGGTCCCCTCGGGTGTACGCCGCCCCGCCGCAACGGCGGCCGCCACCCGGCGCACCGACCTGCCGCGCACCGACGCGCCACGGACCGACACGCCGCGCTCCGGCCTCCGCAGACCGCCGGCGCAATTGCCCAGAAGCCGGCGCCCGCTGCCCGAGGCGCCGGTCACCGAGACCACCTCGCCGTGGATCCTGATGTACCACTCGGTGGCGGTCGAGAAGGAGGACCCCTACCAGCTGACCGTCAGCCCCGAGCGGTTCGCCGAGCAGATCGCCTGGCTGCACCGGCGCGGGCGGCGCGGGGTCTCGGTGCGGGAGCTGATGCGGGCCAGGGCGGCCGGCCGGGCCGACCGGCTGGTCGGCCTCACCTTCGACGACGGCTACGCCGACTTCGCCCGCCACGCCGTGCCGATCCTCCAGGCGTACGGCTTCACCGCCACCGCGTACGTGGTCGCCGACCTGCTCGGCCGGGCCAACGACTGGGACACCGAGGGCCCCCGGAAGACCCTGCTCACCGTCCAGGAGGTCACCGACCTCGCCGCCGCCGGCTGGGAGATCGGCTCGCACGGCCTCGGCCACCAGGCGCTGGCCGGCCTGCCCGCCGATGTGCTCGCCGCCCAGACCCGGGAGAGCCGGCGGGTCCTGGAGGAGATGGTCGGGGGGCCGGTCACCGGCTTCTGCTACCCGTACGGCGCGGTCGACCTGGCCGCCACCCTGGCCGTGCGGGACGCCGGCTACGACTACGCCTGCGCGATCGCGCACTCCCCGCTCACCGGCCGGTACGCGCTGCCGCGCTGCTACGTCGGCGACCGCGACGGCGCCTGGCGCCTGCGCGCCAAGCGCGGCCGCCACCGGATGCGCGACACCGTCGCCGAACTCCGCCGCCAGCGCCTCGCCCGCCGCCGCGCCCTCCGTCCCGAGCGCTCCGACGGCGAGCGGGCGAGCAGCAGATGAGGGTTCTCCACATCGTCACCGGCCTCGCCTCGGGCGGCGCCGAGCGCCAGCTCCAGCTGCTGCTCCGCCATCTGCCGGCCCACCAGCACTGCGAGGTGCTGGCGCTGACCAACCCGGGAGCGGTGGCCGACGCGCTGCGCGCCGAGGGCGTCACCGTCCACCACCTCGGCATGCGCGGCAACCGGGACCTCGGGGCGCTGCCCGGGCTGGCCCGCCAGGTCCGGGCCGGGCGCTACGACCTGGTGCACACCCACCTCTACCGGGCCGGGCTGTACGGCCGGCTGGCCGCCCGGCTGGCCGGGGTGCGGACGGTGGTCGCCACCGAGCACTCGCTGCACCCCGGGGTGATCGAGGGCCGCCCGGTCACCCGCGGCGTCAAGGGCCTCTACCTGGCCGCCGAACGCCTCGGCACCACCACCGTCGCGGTCTCCCGGCAGGTCGCCCAGACCCTGCACGCCTGGGGCGTGCCGCCGGCCAGGGTCGAGCTGATCCCGAACGGCGTCGACGCCGCCCGCTACCGGCGCCCGCCCGCCGACCGGGCCGCCACCCGCGCCCGGGTGCGCGCCGAACTCGGCCTGCCGCCGGGCGGCCGGGTGATCGGCGGGATCGGCCGGCTGGTCCCGGGCAAGCGGTTCCACGTCCTGCTGGAGGCACTGGCCGGGCTGGACGGCGCCTCCCGCCTGGTGCTGGTCGGCGAGGGCCCGGAGCGGTCCGCCCTGGAACGGCGGGCCGCCGCCCTCGGCGTCCGCGACCGCCTGGTGCTCACCGGCGAGCGCGACGACGTGCCCGACCTGCTCACCGCCCTGGACGTGCTGGCCGCCCCCTCCACCGAGGAGACCTTCGGCCTCGGTGTGCTGGAGGGGCTCGCGGCCGGGCTGCCGGTGCGCCACAGCGCCTGCCCGGCGCTGGACGAACTGCCGCCCGGCGCCGCCCCGCAGGCCCGCCGGATCCCCTCCGAGGCCGCCGCCTACACGGCCGCGCTGCGCGAGCTGCGCCACCTCGACGACCACTGCCCCGACCCGCTGCCCCGGCCCCCCGCGGTCGGCCACTACGACATCGTCCGGGTGGCCGCCGACCTCGGCGCCCTCTACGACCGGCTGGTCCGGCCGTGAGACGGCAGCACCCTCACAGACGCCGGGCCGCCGGCCGGGCGGCCCTCATAGCCAAGGAGTCCCCCATGACCGAACCGCGCAGAAGTGCCCGCCGGCTGGTCAGCCGCTGGTGGCCGGTGGTTCTCGCGGTGCCGCTGGGCGCCGCCGCCGGCGCCGGGTACGCCGTCGTCGCCCACCCCTCGTACGCCGCCGACTCCTATGTGATCGTGGTGCCCGAGACCCAGGGCGAGGCCGCCACCGCGGTCAACTTCGCCCAGGCGTACGGCCGGCTGGCCGGCCGGCCGCAGGTGCTGGACGCGCCCGCCGCCGAGACCGGGCACCGCCTGGCCGAGCTGGAGTCCCTGGTGCACGGCACCACCTCGCCGGACGCGCCGATGATCGAGATCACCGGCACCGGGCCCGACCGGCAGGAGGCCGTCCGGGCGGCCGACGCGGTGGCCCGCTCGCTGATCGCCTTCGCCAACACCAACAGCAAGGAGACCGGCGTCCGGCTGGTCCCGCTGGCCGCCGCCGCGGAGCCGGCCAGGCCGACGACGCCCTCCGGGCGGCTGGACGTCGCGGTCGGCGGCGCGGCCGGCCTGCTGATCGGCG
>NZ_BAAAKJ010000232.1:1978-3709 GCF_039527695.1 Kitasatospora putterlickiae | reverse complement strand
GCGGGCCCGATGGACCCGCGCCCCCGCCGCCGACCGGTCAGTCCTTGCCGACGCCCTTGGCGACCCGGTCGCCCAGCGACTTGTCGACATTGCGCCAGTACTGCACCGCCCGCTCCAGCACCGGTTCGCTCACCCCGCCCTTGAGGTGCCCGACGATGTTGGAGACCAGCCGGTCGCGCTCCGCGTCGTCCAGCACCTGCCGGACCATGGTGCCCGCCTGCCCCCAGTCGTCGTCCTCGGCGTGAAGCGAGTACGCCTCGCGCACCATGTCGCCCGAGCTCTGCCAGCCGGCCGCCGGATGGTCGTACGCCTTCTGGTCGGCCGCCGGGCCGCCATAGGAGTTCGGCGCGTAGGGCGCCGCCGTCCGGGCCGGGTCGAAGCGCATCGGCCCGTCCTTGGCGTACGAGTGCACCGGCACGTGCGGCCGGTTCGGCGGCAGCTGGGCGTAGTTGGGGCCGATCCGGTACCGGTGGGTGTCCGGGTAGGAGAAGATCCGGCCCAGCAGCATCTTGTCCGGCGAGACGCTGACGCCCGGCACCAGGTTGGCCGGTTCGAAGGCGGCCTGCTCGATGTGGACGAAGAAGTCCTCCGGGTTGCGGCTCAGCGTCATCGTGCCGACCCGGATCAGCGGGTAGTCGCCGTGCGGCCAGACCTTGGTCAGGTCGAAGGGGTTGAACCGGTAGCCGGGCGCGTCGCCGAACGGCATGACCTGCACGTACAGCGTCCAGGACGGCGGGTTGCCGCCCTCGATGGCCTGCCAGAGGTCCTCGCGGTGCAGGTCCGGGTCGGATCCGGCCAGCCGGTCGGCGTCCTCCTGGGTGAGGAAGTCGACGCCCTGGTCGGTCTTGAAGTGGTACTTCACCCAGAACCGCTCGCCGCTCGCGTTGTACCAGAGGTAGGTGTGCGAGCCGTAGCCGTTCATGTGCCGGTACGACTTCGGGATGCCGCGGTCGCCCATCAGCCAGGTGACCATGTGCGCCGACTCCGGCGACAGCGTCCAGAAGTCCCACTGCATGTCGTGGTCGCGCAGGCCGTTGTCCGGGCGGCGCTTCTGCGAGCGGATGAAGTCCTGGAACTTGATCGTGTCGCGGACGAAGAAGATCGGCGTGTTGTTGCCGACCAGGTCGTAGTTGCCGTCCTCGGTGTAGAACTTCAGCGCGAAGCCGCGCGGGTCGCGCCAGGTGTCCGGGCTGCCCTGCTCGCCGGCCACGGTCGAGAAGCGGGCCAGCATCTCGGTCCGCTTGCCCGGCTGGAACAGGGTCGCCCTGGTGTACCGGCTGACGTCCTCCGTCGTCTCGAAGACGCCGTACGCCCCGGCCCCCTTGGCGTGCACCACCCGCTCCGGCACCCGCTCCCGGTTGAACTGGGCCATCTTCTCGATCAGGTAGTGGTCGTGGAGCAGGATCGGGCCGTCCCTGCCCACCGTGAGCGAGTTGTCGTCGCTCGGCACCGGGACGCCGGCGTTGTTGGTGGTGTACGGGACCGCTGACTCGGACATGCTGTCCTCCGTTGCGTGCTGAGGTCCCCCCGGAGGTGTTCCCGGCACGACGCTAACCCCGGGCGACCGGGCCCGCACCCTGGCTCACGGCCCGTTGGATACCGCCAGGTAGGCTGCCCACACCCGGATCGCCGACCCGCCCCCGAGGAGCCCACCGGTGCCCCAGCAGCCACCCCCGATCACCGTCGTCGGGATCGGGGCCGACGGCTGGGCCCGCCTGGGTGCCGGCGCCC
>NZ_BAAAKJ010000232.1:1509-1943 GCF_039527695.1 Kitasatospora putterlickiae | reverse complement strand
CTGCGGGCGGCCGGGGCCGTGATCGGCGGCCCGCGCCAGCTCGACCTGCTGCCCGCCGACGAGGTCGCCGCCGAACGGGTGCCGTGGCCGTCCCCGCTGCGCCCGGCCGTCGCCGGCCTCCTCGACCGCCACGCCGGACGCCCGCTCGCCGTGCTGGCCAGCGGCGACCCGATGTTCTACGGCATCGGCCGCACCCTCGCCGAGACGGCGGGCCCCGACCGCCTGCGCGTCCTGCCGCACCCCTCCTCCGTCGCGTACGCCTGCGCCCGGCTCGGCTGGCCGCTGGAGTCCACCGACGTGGTCAGCCTGGTCGGCCGCCCGCTGGACACCCTGCGGCTCGCCCTCAACCCCGGGCGCCGGCTGCTCGTGCTCAGCGCCGGCGCCGACACCCCCGCCGCCGTCGCCGCGCTGCTCACCGGGGCCGGCCACGGCGC
>NZ_BAAAKJ010000232.1:0-1323 GCF_039527695.1 Kitasatospora putterlickiae | reverse complement strand
CCGGCTCCGGCTCGATCGCGATCGAGTGGCTGCGCGCCCACCGCGACAACCGGGCCGTCACCGTCGAACGCGACCCGGTGCGCGCCGAGCGGATCGTCCGCAACGCCGCCGCGCTCGGCGTGCCCCGGCTGCGGGTGGTCACCGGCGCCGCGCCGGACGCGCTCGACGGCCTGCCCACCCCGGACGCGGTGTTCGTCGGCGGCGGGCTCACCGCCCCCGGCCTGCTGGACGCCTGCTGGGCCGCGCTGGCGCCCGGCGGCCGGCTGGTCGCCAACACGGTGACCCTGGAGTCGGAGGCGCTGCTGACCGAGTGGTACCGGCGGAACGGCGGGGAGCTGCTGCGGCTCGCCGTGGCGCACGCCGTCCCGGTCGGCGGCTTCACCGGCTGGCGCCAGGCGATGCCGGTCACCCAGTGGTCCGCCGTCAAACCCGCCGCCGGCCCCCTCACCCCTCAGGAGAACGCCTCGTGACCGTCCACTTCATCGGGGCCGGCCCCGGCGCCGCCGACCTCATCACCCTGCGCGGCCAGCGGATCCTCGCCCGCGCCGAGGTCTGCCTGTACGCCGGCAGCCTGGTGCCGCGCGAACTGCTGGCCGAGTGCCCGCCCGGCGCCCGGCTGGTCGACACCGCCAACCTCACCCTCGACGAGATCACCGCCGAACTGGTCCGGGCGCACAGCGCCGGGCAGGACGTCGCCCGGCTGCACTCCGGCGACCCGTCGGTGTTCAGCGCCGTCGCCGAGCAGATGCGCCGGCTGGACGCGGCCGGGGTGCCGTACGAGGTGGTGCCCGGCGTGCCGGCCTTCGCCGCCGCCGCGGCCGCGCTCAAGCGCGAACTGACCGTGCCGACCGTGGGCCAGACCGTCATCCTCACCCGGATCGCCAAGCGCGCCACCCCGATGCCGGAGGGCGAGGACCTCGCCACCCTCGGCCGCGGCGGCGCCCTGCTGGTGCTGCACCTGGCCGCCGGGTACGTGGACGACGTGGTCGAGCAGCTGCTGCCGCACTACGGGGCCGACTGCCCGGCCGCCGTGGTCGCGATGGCCAGCCGGCCGGACGAGCTGGTCCTGCGCGGCACCGTCGGGGACATCGCCGGACAGGTGAAGGCGGCGGGCGTGGTCCGCACCGCGGTGATCATCGTCGGGCGGACGCTGGGCGCCGAGCAGTTCCGCGACAGCCACCTCTACTCGGCGGACCGCGAGCGCCCGCACGAGCCCTGCGGCGCGTGATGACGGGGGCGGAGGCGCACGTCCTGCTGCTCGGCGGCACCACCGAGGCCCTCGCGCTGGCCGCCGCGCTGGCCGCCGAGCGACCCGCGCTCCGG
>NZ_BAAAKJ010000231.1:6205-14648 GCF_039527695.1 Kitasatospora putterlickiae | reverse complement strand
CGGCGTCCAGCGCGCCCCGGACCGCGCCGATCAGCGCGTTGGCCCGGGCGAGCTGGAAGGCCGGGGTGAGGAAGGTGTTGTAGACCCGGGGCACGAAGGCCTTGTCGACGTGGCCGAGCGCCCCGGTCCACGGGATGTTCGCGCCGTCGGCGACCACGGTCCCGGCGGCCAGCGACCGCAGCCCGAACTCCTCGCCCTCCGGCTCGAAGGACAGCCCCGCGTGGTCGCTCATCGCGAGGGCGCTGATCGGGGTGTCGCCGCCCTCCGGGAAGCCCTCCAGGATGGTGATGTCCGACACCGGGTGGCCCAGGGCGCGCTCCAGCCGTCCGTGGAACAGCATCTCGCGGCCCGTGTCCTGGATCAGCAGGGGCGCCGAGCGGGGCTTGGAGGACCCGCTGAAGAACCACCGGGCCCGGGCCGACACCTCGCCGATGTGCTGGATCTTCTCGTCGGTGCCGATGAACTCGGCGATCGAGACCCACACGTAGTGGTGGGCCAGCAGCTCGCCGACCGAGGCGTCGGCCGCCGCGACGGTGCGCACCACCCGGAACGCGGTGGACCAGTTCTGGCCGGCCCCGCCGTACTCGACCGGTCCCAGCAGCGTCACCAGGCCGGTCTCCTTCAGCAGCCGGATCTCCCGCACCGGCGGGTTGCCCTCGCGGTCGCGCCGGGCGGCGCCGGCTGCCAGCCGCGCCCCGACCTCCTCGGCCCGCCGCAGCCACCCCTCGGCCGCCTCGGGGACGGCGTCCGTCGTCGTGTCAGTCATCTCTCCCCCTTCGTGACGTGCTCGCCGTCCTGCCCGGCGACGTGTTCGGTGTCCTGCTCCGGGTCCTCCCGGCCGGTGACGTCCGTGCCGTGCGCCCCGCCCGCGCGGTGCGCCCCGCCCGTGCCGTCCGCACCGTCCGCGCCGGGCAGCCGCAGGACGGCGTCCAGCAGGGCCCGGGTGTACGGGTGGGCGGGGGCCTTGAAGATCCGCTCGGTCTCGCCCTCCTCGACGACCGACCCGCCGCGCATGATCAGCACCCGGTCGGCGACCTGCCGCACCACGGCCAGGTCGTGGGTGATGAACAGCAGGGCGATGCCCCGCTCGCGCCGCAGCCGGTCCAGCAGCTCCAGCACCTGCGCCTGAACCGAGACGTCCAGCGCCGAAACCGGCTCGTCGCAGACCAGCACCTGTGGACGGCCCGCCAACGCCCGGGCGATGGCCACCCGCTGGCGCTGGCCGCCGGACAGCTGGTGCGGCCGGCGGGCGAGCAGGTCGGCCGACAGCCCGACCTGGTCGAGGAGTTCCGCGCACCGCCGGGCCCGTTCGCCGCGCCGCAGTCCCGGCAGCGCCTCGCCGATGATCCGCGCCACGGTGAACCGGGGGTCCGCCGAGGCGTACGGGTCCTGCTGGACGAACCGGATCGCCGAGCGCTCGGCCCGGCGCCGCCGCTCCGGCAGCGCCGACCAGGGCCGCCCGCGCAGCAGCACCTCCCCGGCGTCGGGACGGGTCAGACCCATCGCGATCCGCGCCAGCGTGGTCTTGCCCGAGCCGGACTCGCCGACCACGCCCAGCGCCTCACCCGCCCGCAGGGTGAACCCGACCTCGTCGAGGGCCCTCGGCCCGCCCGGGGCGAAGGACTTGACCAGCCCGCGCCCGCTCAGCAGCGGGGCCGCTTCCCCGGCGTCCGGTGCCCCGGGCGCGGCCTGGGCGGGACGGGCCGGCGGGCGGCCCGAGGGCACCGCGTCCAGCAGCATCCGGGTGTACGGGTGCTCCGGGGCGGACAGCACCCGGCCGGCCGGCCCGCTCTCCACCACCTCGCCCCGCCGCAGCACCAGCACCCGGTCCGCCACCTGCGCCACCACCGCCAGGTCGTGACTGACCAGCAGCAGGCCCCGCCCCTCGTCCTTGAGCCGGCCGAGCAGCGCGAGGATCTGCGCCTGGACGATCGCGTCCAGCGCCGTGGTCGGCTCGTCGGCGATCAGCAGCGGGGCGTCGGCGGCCAGCGCCGAGGCGATCAGCGCGCGCTGGCGCAGCCCGCCGGAGAGCTGGTGCGGGTACTGGGTGCGCCGGGCCTCCGGCTCCGGCACGCCCACCGCCGTCAGCAGCTCCACCACCCGTGCGGCGGTGTCCGGACCGGCGGTGCCGCCGAGCCGGGCCGCCTCGGCGATCTCGGCGCCGACCGTGCGCAGTGGGTCCAGCGCGGTCAGCGCGTCCTGGAAGACCATGGCGATCCGACGGCCGCGCACCGCGCGCCACTGCCGTTCGCCGAAGCCGGCGGCGTCCGCTCCGGCCACCTCCAGGGTCCGCGCGGAGACCCGCGCCCGGGCGCCCGCCAGCCCGATCAGGGACCGCGAGGTGACGGACTTGCCCGAGCCGGACTCGCCGACCAGCGCCACGCACTCGCCGGGTCCGATCGCCAGCGACACCCCGTCCACGGCGGGCCGCGGCGCGCCGGGGAACGACACCCGCAACCCCTCCATCCGCACGAGCGGGCCCGGCACCGACGCACCGGTGTCCCCGGCCGTCGCCTCCGCCGTGGTCGTCTTCGTCTTCGTCTTCGTCGTCGTCATCGCACCGCCCTCAGCTGCAGCGAACGGCCGATCAGCGTGGTGCAGACCACCACGACCGAGACGGCCAGGCCGGGCGCGATCGAGATCCACCAGGCCGTCTGGAGGAAGTCCTTGCCGTCGGCGACCATCGAGCCCCAGTCCGCCTCCGGCGGGACCGGTCCCAGGCCGAGCACGCTGAGCCCGGAGCCCGAGATGATGGCCGAGCCCAGCCCGATGGAGGCCAGCACCACCAGCGGGCCGCCGACGTTCGGCAGCACGTGCCGCAGCACCGACCGCCAGGCCGGCACCCCCAGCACCCGCGCCGCCTCCACGTACTCCGAGCGCAGCACCAGCCGCGCCTGGCCGCGCACCAGCCGGGCGTAGTGGGGCACCCCGGCGGTGCCGATGGCGATCGCCACGTTGACCGTGCCGCCGCCCAGCAGCGCCACCACCACCAGCGCGAGCAGCAGTTCGGGGAAGCCCAGCAGCACGTCCACCACCCGCATCAGCGCGAAGTCGACGCGTTGTCCGCCGCAGCCGGCGACCAGGCCGAGCAGCGCGCCGCCGCCCACCCCGATCAGCGTCGCGCCGACCGCGATCAGCAGCGACAGCCGGGTGCCGTGCACCAGCCGCGACCAGACGTCCCGGCCGAGCTGGTCGGTGCCCAGCCAGTGCGCGGCACCGGGCGGGCGCAGCGCCGCCGCGACGTCCGTCGCCTCGGGGGCGTGGGTGGCGAACATCCCGGGGAAGACCAGCACGAGCGCCACCGCGGCCAGCAGGACCAGCGGCGCCAGGCGGGCCGGCGAGCGCAGCAGCGCGCCCCGGCGCGCGGTGGCCGCGGCCGGCCGGTCGAGGAGGGCGGTCACGGTGCTCATGCCGTTCCTCCCTCGCGCAGCCGGGGGTCGATCAGCGGGTGGAGCACGTCCACCAGGGTGTTGATGAGCACGAACGCCGCGCTGGAGATGACCACCAGGGCGCTGACCACCGGCAGGTCGCGCGAGCCGACCGCGTTGGCCAGCACCCGGCCCAGGCCCGGCCGGGTGAAGATGTTCTCCACCAGCACCGCGCCGCCGAACAGGCTGCCCAGCACGAAGCCGGCCAGTGTGGTCAGCGGCAGCAGCGCGTGCCGCAGGGTGTGCCGCAGCAGTACCGCCGTCGCGCCCAGGCCGCGCGAGCGCGCGGTCAGCACGAACGGGCGGCCGTCGGCGCTCTCCAGCTCCTGGCGGATCACCTGGGCGAGCACTCCGGCCAGCGGCAGCGCCAGCGCCAGCGTCGGCAGCACCAGCGCCGCCGGCCCGTCCGCCCCGATCGAGGGCAGCGCGTGCAGCCGGTAGGAGAACACCGTCAGCAGGATGATGCCCAGCCAGAACGACGGCATCGACACCATCAGCAGCTCGGCCAGACCGGCGGCACCGCGCACCACCCGGCCCCGGCCGGCCGTCAGGGTGGCCGCCAGCACCGCCAGCACCAGGGCGGTGATCAGCGCGGACACCGCCAGCTCGACGGTCGGACCGAGCTGGCTGCCGAGCAGCCGCTCGATCGGCTCGTTGAGCTGGTACGACCAGCCGAGGCCGCCGCTCGCCAACTGGGCGAGCTGGCGGCCGTACTGGACGAGCAGCGGGTCGTCCAGGCCGTTCTCGGCGATCACCTGGTCACGCAGGGCCGGGGTGGCGGCGGCGCCCGGCCCGATCAGTCCGTCCACGATGTCGCCGGGGGCGAGGTGAAGGGCGAAGAACGTCACCGTGAGCGTTCCCCACACCACCACCAGCCCCGCCGCGAGCCGCCGGGCGACGAACCTGGCCCAGGGCGGCACCCGCCGTCGCGGCACGAGCCGGGCGCGGTCGGACACCTCAGGCCACCCCGATGCCGTAGAAGTCGGTGTTGGCGTCGACGTCCAGGGCCAGCCCGTTCACCTTGCCGTGCCGGGCGACGTCCATGGTGGCGATGTAGGCCGGGAAGGAGTACGCCTGCTCGACGATCTTCCGCTGGACCTTGCGGTACAGCGCCGTGCGCTGCGCGGCGTCCACGGTCGCCTCGGCCTGGTCCAGCCAGCCGTCGATCTCGGCGTCCTTGACCCGGCTGCCGTTCGCCCCGCCGCCGCCGAACTGGGACTTGGAGTGGTAGAGGCTGCCCAGCAGACTCGGGTCCGAGCCCTGCCAGGCGAAGGCGAACACGTCGTAGTCGCCCTTGCCGGTGCGCCCGATGGAGCCCGCGGAGTCCAGCGGCACCAGCTTCAGCTCGACGCCGACCTGCTTCAGCGCGTCCTGCACGCCCACGTCGAAGGTGTGGTTCTGGGCCGAGACGAAGGTCTGCACGTACGGCTGCTCGGCGGTGAGGCGCTTGCCGTCCTTGGTGCGGTAGCCCTCGGCGTCCCGCCCGGTCCAGCCGGCCTCGTCCAGCAGCTTCTCCGCCTTCTCCTTGCTGTACTCCCAGGCCGGCTTGGCGAACGACGGCTCGGCGCCGGGGGTGGAGGGCGCCAGCGGCCCCCAGGCCTGCTCGTACTCGCCCTGGAAGACGCCCTTGACGATCCCGGCGAAGTCGATGGCGTGCCGGACGGCCTGCCGGGCACGCGGGTCGTCGAACGGCGCGCGGGCGGTGTTGAGGTAGTAGGTGTAGGGCACGCCGGGGACCGCCTTGCGGACCACCTCGACGCCGTTCTGGCCGCGCAGGCCGGCCAGCCGGTTGGCGGGGATCAGCTCGGCGGCGTCCACCTGGCCGGACGTCAGGGCGCCGACCCGGGAGGCGTCCTCCTTCAGCAGCAGCACGACGATGCTCTCCAGCTTCGCCTGCCCCTGGTGGGCGGCGGTCGGCGGGGCCCAGTCGTAGTCGGCCCGGCGCTTGAACACCGCCTGCTGACCCGGCGTCACCGACTCGAAGGTGAACGGGCCGGTGCCGACGACGAACGCGCCGCCGGAGGAGAGGTCGCCTCCGTGGTCGCGCAGCGCGACGGGGGAGTGGAAGCCGAGGAAGGTGCTTCCCGCCGAGCTGAGGAACGAGGAGTGCGGGGCCGTCAGGTGCACGGCCACCGTGCGCGGGTTGACGACCTCGGTCTCCTTGTAGGGGCCGAGCAGGCCCGCCGCCCGCTTGGACGCGGTCTTCGCCGCCGTGACGTGGTCGAAGTTCGCCTTCACGGCCTCGGCGTCGAACGGGGTGCCGTCGCTGAAGGTCACGCCGGTGCGCAGGGTGAAGGTGTAGGTGAGGCCGTCGGGCGAGACCGTCCACGAGTCGGCCAGCCACGGCTTGACGGTCCCGTCCGGGGCGATCGCGACCAGCGACTCCAGCACCGGGCGCAGCAGCCGCCCGGTGACGGCGGTGGACGCGGCGTGCGGGTCCCAGCTGTCGGGTTCGACGGCGGCGCCGTAGCGCAGGGTGCCCCCGTCGCTCCGCGCGGAGGGAGGGGCGGAGGAGTCGGAGCAGGCCGTGAGGACGGCGGGGCCGATGACGGCGGCGGCGGTCAGGGTGACCGGGAGGCGGAGGAAACGGCGTCTGGTGTACATGGGTTCTTTCTCGATCCTGCGCGAGGCGGGGGAACGGTGGGCGGCGTGCGGCCCGCCCATCCCGAGGGGGGCGCTGATGGCCCCGGCCCCGGACGATGCGACGAGTCTGCTGGCTCCGTCCGGATCCGACCCCCCTGTCCGTCCCCCTATGCCGGCCCTTTTCCGGGGCCGGCGGGTTTGGCGGCGGGACGCTCGCGGGTGCGCTCGGGTGTGCTCGGGTGTCAGGGCGTACGGGTCCGACGGCGGTGTGCCGTCGGGGTGGTGCGGCCGTTCCGGGGGGCATCCCGGAACGGCCGCTCAGGACCGTCAGATGTGCGGTACGGGGGAATCCGCAGACTTGAGGTCCGCTCCGGGGGCGGCGTCGCCGGCCGAGGGGGCGGCGGCCGCCGCGGGGCTGCGCAGGACGAAGGCGGCCACCAGGACGCCGACCGCCACGAACACCGCGCTGAGCCCGTAGGAGAGGTGGAAGCCGCCGGTGAGCGCCACCACCGTGCTGTCGCCCTCGCCGAGCAGCGTCGCGGTGCGGGAGGCGGCCACCGTGGCGAGGACGGCGGTGCCGATCGAGGCGCCGACCTGCTGGGTGGTGTTCACCAGGCCGGAGGCGATGCCGGCGTCGTTGGGCGAGGTGACCGACATGGCCTGGCCGATCAGCGCCGGCATGGCCGCGCCGAAGCCGAGGCCGAGCAGAACGAACGGCGGCACGATGTCGGCGAGGAAGCTGCCGTCGCTCGGCACCCGGGCCAGCAGCGCGAGCGCCGCGGCCACCAGCAGCAGGCCGACGACCAGCACCCGGCGGGGCCCGAACCTCTGGTTCAGCTTGACCGCGAAGCCCAGCGAGACGATCGCGATGGTGACCGGCGCGGGCAGGAAGGCGAGGCCGGTCTTCAGCGCGTCGTAGCCCAGCACGTTCTGGAAGTACAGCGCGGTGCAGAACTGGTAGCCGAACAGGCCGGCGACCATCAGGACCATGATGGCGTTGGCGCCGGAGACCGCCCGGGAGCGGAAGATGTGCAGCGGCAGCAGCGGCTTGGCCGCGTACGCCTGGCGGACCACGAAGCCGGCCAGCAGCACCAGCGAGCCGGCCAGCAGGCCCAGCGTGCGGCCGTCGCCCCAGGTGTACTCCTCGGCCTTGATGATCGTGTAGACCAGCAGCATCAGACCGCCGGTGGCGAGCACCGAGCCGACCAGGTCGGCGCCCTCGCGCAGCCCGAGGCCCTTCCCGCCGGGCACCACGCTCTGCGTCAGCACGAGCGCCACCAGGCCGATCGGCACGTTGACGTAGAACACCCACGGCCAGCTGAAGCTCTGCGTCAGCACGCCGCCCAGGATCAGGCCCAGCGAGGCGCCGGCCGCGGAGACGAACGCGTACGCCGCCAGGGCCTTGGCACGCTCGCCGGCGTCGGGGAACAGGGTGATGATCATGCCCAGGACGACGGCCGAGGCGAGCGCTCCGCCGACCCCCTGGACGAACCGGAACACCACCAGCGCCGTCGAGGAGGAGGCCAGGCCGCAGGCCAGCGAGGCCACGGTGAACAGGCCCAGGCCCGCGCTGAAGACGCGTCGGCCGCCCAGCAGGTCGCCCAGCCGGCCGGAGAGCAGCAACAGCCCGGCGAACGCGATGAGGTAGGCGTTGACCACCCAGGCCAGGCCGGACTGGGTGAAGCCGAGGTCGGTCTGGATGGTCGGGAGGGCGACGGTCACGATCGAACCGTCGAGGATGATCATCAGGTTGCCGGTGCAGAGGACCCCCAGTGCCAACCAGCGTGACCTGGAAGGCTGGAGGGACGGCGGGGCTTGCGTGGTCATCGGAGGAATCCTTCGGGGAATGGCCGGGGAGGGGCGCCCGGTGGCGCCCGCGCTCCCTGAGGGCACTTCTTGTTACAGCGACCATCCTGTGTGACCATCAAGTCCACCGTAAGGAGGCACTTTCATGTTCCTGGGGAACAACGATGTGATCGCGGACATCGAGGAGGCCGCCGGCGTCGACGACCCGGCCCCCGTCCGGGAGGCGTGCACCGTCCTGGAGGCGCTCAACCGGATCAGCGGCAAGTGGGCGATCGGGATCCTGCTCAACCTCAGCCACGGTCCGGTCCGCTTCACCGAACTCGAACGGTCCGTACCCGGAATCAGCCGCCGCATGCTCACCCTGACACTGCGGAACCTCGAACGCGACGGACTGATCGAGCGCACCGTCTACGCGACCGTGCCGCCCAAGGTGGAGTACCGCGGCACCGAGATGGCCGACGAGCTCTACGCCTCCCTCAAGGGCCTCACCGCCTGGGCGGAACGCCACCGCGACGCCATCGCCCGCTCGCGCGACTCCTACGACCGGGAGCAGGCGGCGGGCGCCGGGGACCTCTGAGCCCGGCATTCGCCCCTGGCGGGCCCGGCGCCTCCCGGCCGTCCCGACC
>NZ_BAAAKJ010000231.1:3819-6198 GCF_039527695.1 Kitasatospora putterlickiae | reverse complement strand
ACCGGCCCGGCTCCCGGGCCGCGGGTGCCGGGAGGACGGCGGTCAAGGGCTCCGCCGTCCCCCGGCGGGCGGGGTGCAGGAGGCCAGTTCCCGCAGCAGTTCGGCGCGCAGCCCGGGATCCGGGCCGGGGTCGGCCGCGAGCGCGCGGGTGAAGTCCGCCGCGGCGGCCGCCGGGTCGCCGAGCCGCCGATGGGCCAGCCCCCGGTTGAGCAGGGCGACCGGATCGGGGTCCAGGTCGACGGCGCGGTCCAGATCGGCGACGGCGCCGGGGACGTCGCCCCGTTCGAAGCGGATCGCCGCGCGGTTGGCCCACGCGGCGGGCAGGTCGGGGAAGTGTTCGACGGCCCGGGTGAGCAGGGCCTCCGCCTCGGGGAGCCGGCCGTGTTCGCCCGCGACCAGGGCGAGCACGCAGAGCAGGTGCGGCTGGTCGGGGGAGAGTTCCAGGCCGGCGTGCGCGTCGCGTTCGGCCAGGTCGAGTTCACCGGCGTCCAGGAACAGGCCGGCCCGGTTGACCAGGGCGTCGAGGTGGTCCGGCTCGATCCGCAGGGTCCGGTCGAGGTCGGCCAGCGCCGCCTCCGGACGCCCCAGGTCGGAGTGGGTCCCGGCGCGGTTGAGGTACGCCTCGGGAAGGTGCGGGCCGAGCCGGATCGCGGTGCCGTAGTCGGCGATCGCCTCGTCCGGCCGCCCGGTGGCCCGGTGAAGGGCCGCCCGGTCGACGTAGTACTCCGCGTTCTGCGGGTCCTGCGCGATCACCGTGTCGAGGTCGGCGAGCGCGCGGACCGGATCGCCCAGCGCGAGGTGCAGCTGGGCCCGGTTGTGCACCAGCCGCGCGCGGTCCTGGGGCCGTTCGCCGGGCGCCAGGGTCTGCGCGAGCCTCGCGATGCCGTCCTCGACCGTGCGCAGCGCGGCGGAGTGGTCGCCGGCACGGCTGTCCAGCAGGGCCAGGCCCTGGCGGTGGAAGACGGTGGTGACGGTGCGCTCGCGCGGGTCCTCGATCCGCTCGGCGAGGGCCAGGGCGCGGTCCAGCCAGGTGCGGGCGGCGGCGAGGTCCCGGTCGGGCGCCGGCAGGTGGCGGGCGTGCAGCATCGCGGTGGAGTAGGCCGCGGACAGGTGGATCCTCGGCTCGTCGGTGGCCCGCCGGACCCGGTCGTAGAGCGCGAGCGCCTCGGCCGGGCGGTCGAGGGCGGTCAGCGCGGTGGCCAGCATGGTGGTGAAGGCCCACCAGTTCCGGGTGTCCGTGGCCGGGGTGACCAGCCGCAGGCCGCGCTCGGCGAGCCGGACGGTGTGCTCGTAGAAGCCGCTCTGCAGAGCGGAGCCGAGCGCGGTGCGCAGCGCCTCGACGCCGTCGGTCGTCGGCCGGGTGCCGCGTTCGCGGTGGTAGGGGAGCGCGCCCAGCCGCCAGGACCACTCGCCGGTCGCGGCCAGTGCGTCGGCGCGCTCGTCGTGCCAGGCGGGGTCGTGCGCCTCGGCGGCGTCCTCGGGGGCCGCTTCGGACGGGGTGACGGCGAGGGGCTCGGCGCAGCCGCCGACGGAAGCGGCGAGCGCGTCGGGCAGCGAGGCGCCTCCGACGTACAGCCTCAGCCGGGACGGGTCGACGCGCCGCAGCAGCGTCCCGACGAGTTCGACGGTGGTGCCGTCCGCCTCGTCCACCCCGTCGAGCACGACGGCGGCCGGCGACCGCCGCTCGGCCGCCCAGGCCGCGACGAACTCGGCGATCCCGTAGGCGAGGTGGCGGGTGCGGCGGGCCGGGTGGAACCTGATCTGGACGTCCGCGACATCCAGTGCCGCGACGGCCTCGGTGGCCCACGGCATCGCGGGCTTGAGGTCCCGCACCGCGCAGAGGAGTTCGACCTGGTGCCGGACCACCAGCGGGGACCGCCCCTGATCGAGCACGAGGCGGCGGACGAACTCGCCGACACCGCCGTAGGGTCCGCGTTCCCAGACCCGGCAGTCGAAGGCGCCCAGGAGCCCTTCGGCCCCGGCGGCCGCCGCGCGCCGGTCCCGGGGCAGCGCCGCCTCCACCCAGACGTGCCGCATGTTCGACCCCAGCCCCTTCTCGTGCCGCCGCGGATGCCTGGTGGCGCGCCAGGGCTCTCCGAACGCCCTGGCGCGCCACCGGTGTCAGTGGTGGTGCGCCGGAGTTACCAGCACCACTCGAACCAGAGCCGGCGGGTGTTGCCGGACAGCGCGACGGTGTCGGACTTACGGATGCTCATCTTCCGCATGTCAGTCTCCTTCGGTGTGGGGGTGGTCGGCCGGTGATCACGGCGACCTGCGCCCATAGTGGTGACAATTCGTATGAACTGTCAAGGAATTGAGCGTTCCGCTCGTCGACGGCAGACATGACGCCGCCCGGCCGCCGGTAACTGACGTCACGGT
>NZ_BAAAKJ010000231.1:2250-3797 GCF_039527695.1 Kitasatospora putterlickiae | reverse complement strand
GCCCGCTTGTCGCCCACCCGAACCCCCTTCTCACCCCGATCCGGGTTCGCAAACCACCGATCGCGGCCGAGGCTCGGCTTCAGCGCGCCCGCGTAGGCGGAGAAGAGGGCGAGCGGCCCCGCGACGATCAACGTAGGCGGCGCTCACGGGGCGGGCTCGGTGGCGTAGCGGCCCATGGCCTCGATGGTGGCCCCGGGCGTCAACGGCCGGCCCTGGGCGAGCACCTCCCGCAGGTCCCGGAAGTACTGCACGTACAGGTCCGGCGTGAACGTGCTGGGCGACGGCACCGACCCGGGAACGGCCAGGCTGGCCGCCGCCTACCGCCGGAACCACCCCGCCGTCGACATCCGCGTCCGCGAGACCGACCTGACCGACCCGACCTGCGGGCCGGACTCGTCGACGTCGCCCTGACCCGCGCACCCGTTCGACGAGACCGCCCTGACGGTCCGCACGCTGCGCACCGATCCGGTCGGTGTGGTCCTGCGCGCCGACGACCCGCTGATCCGCCCGTTCGTCGACATCGCGACAGCCGCGTACCGCCCCTGACCACCCGCCGGAGTCCCGTCCCAGCCGGCTCAACGCCCCCGCGCCACCGGCAGCACGGGGACGCGGGGCGCCGCCCACAGCGGGATCACCTCGACGACGGCGGCGGAGCCGCGAGCCCCGTCCCCGGAGACGGGCTCGGGGACGGCGGTGCGACTGCTGATCCGGGTACGGGCGGCCACGGTGTTCACGGAGGTCATGGTCGGCAACCTATCGGCCGGGACCGACAGTCCACCCCGGCGGCGAGGTGCCGCACGCCGCAGGCCGGATCGGGCGCCGCCCCATCGCAGGGCCGCTCCGCCGACGCCGACGCCGTTCGTATGCTGGTCCGACGGGCGGTGGCGGCATCCTCGTGGTTCGGACGGGGCGGCACACCGCGGAAAGGGGCAGGGACATGCGGACACGGACGAGGCGCACGGCCTTGTCGCTCACCTACTTCGTGCTGGGCGGCGCGTGCCTGCTGATCGCCGTGGCGATCGCGGTCGGCCTGGTGACCAAGTGGGCCCGCGCGGAGGTGGAACACCTGATCCCGGTCCTGATCCTCGGCGTCCCGGGCGCGGTGCTGACCTTCCGCGCGCCGCTGTTCCGCGTCTCCTTCGGGCCCACCGGGCTGAGGTACTCCGGGCTGCTCAGCGCGCGGTCCTACGCGTGGGCGGACGTCCGGGAGGTGCGGGTGGCCGTTCTGAAGGGCAGGGTCTACTCCTCCGACGTCCCGGAACTGGTGCTGGTCTCCGGCGGGACGGACCCGCTGTACATGATGGCGGGCCACAGCTCGGGCGGGACCAACAGACGGGTCAGACGGCTGGTGGCCGAGTTGGAGGCGGCACGCGCGGCCGCGTCCTGACGCCGGTCGCCCGGCGGGCCCCACCACCCCGGCGTCGGATCCGGCCTCCGGAACGGCGATGTCGGTGGCGCCCGGCATGATGCCCGCATGACCGACGACACCGCTGCCGCCCTCACCTCCCCGGCCGACTACGCCGACGCCGTCGACAGGGCGGTGCGGG
>NZ_BAAAKJ010000231.1:0-2242 GCF_039527695.1 Kitasatospora putterlickiae | reverse complement strand
CGCCTACTACGGCGACGGGTCCACCCCGCTGGGGGACGACGAGTACGACGCCCTGCTGCGGGCCGTCACCGCCTACGAGGACGCCCACCCCGACGAGGTGCTGAGCGACTCCCCGTCCGGCAAGGTCGCCGGCGGCGCGGTCACCGGCGACGTCCCGCACAGCGTACCGATGCTGTCGCTGGACAACGTCTTCTCCGCCGAGGAACTCTCGAAGTGGGTCACCGGGCTGGAGCGGAACCTGGGCCGCGAGGTGACCGCCTGGTGCGTGGAGCCCAAGCTCGACGGCATGGCGGTGGCCGCCCGCTACCGCGCCGGACGCCTGCATCAACTCCTCACCCGCGGCGACGGCCTGGCCGGCGAGGACATCAGCCACGCCGCCGACGCCGTCCTAGGCCTTCCCGCCGCGCTCGCCGAACCCGTCGACGTCGAACTGCGGGGCGAGGTCCTGCTCACCCACGAGCAGTTCGGGCACGCCAACCGCCTGCGCGCCGAGCACGGCGCCACCCCGTTCGCCCACCCCCGCAGCGGCACGGCGGGCACCCTGCGCGCCAAGGACCGCCCCTACCGCGTCGAGCTGACCTTCTACGCCTACGGCGCCGTCGGCCTGGACGAGGACCTCGGCCACAGCGCCCTGCTGGAACGGCTCGCCGCCCTCGGGGCGAACACCGCCGCCACCACCCCGGCCCACCCGCGGCGCTGCGCCACCCCGGAGGACGTGCAGCGGCGAATCGAGGAGATCGCCGCGCTGCGCGCCTCGCTGCCGTTCGGCATCGACGGCGTGGTCGTTAAGGCCGACTCGGCCGCCGACCAGCGCGACGCCGGTACCGGGTCGCGCGCCCCGCGCTGGGCGGTGGCCCGCAAGCTGGCCGCCGAGCACAAGGTCACCCGGCTGCTCGACGTCGAGTGGAACGTCGGCCGCACCGGCATCATCGCCCCGCGTGCCGTCCTGGAACCCGTCGAGATCGACGGCGTCATCGTCACCTACGCCACCCTCCACAACCCCGCCGACATCACCCGGCGGGACCTGCGGATCGGCGACCAGGTCTTCGTCTACCGGGCCGGTGACGTCATCCCGCGGGTCGAGGCGCCGCTCGTCGACCAGCGCACCGGCGAGGAGCGGCCGATCGCCTTCCCCGAGGCCTGCCCCCGCTGCGGCGACGCCGTCGACACCGGCGAGCAGCGCTGGCGCTGCACCCGCGGCCGCGACTGCCAGGCCGTCGCGTCCGTCGTCTACGCGGCCGGCCGCGACCAGCTCGACATCGAAGGCCTGGGCCGCACCCGCGCCGTCCAGCTCGTCGAAGCGGGCCTGGTCACCGACATCGCCGACCTGTTCACCCTCACCCGCGACCAGCTCCTCGCCCTGGAACGGATGGGCGACACCAGCACCGACAACCTGCTGGCCGCGATCGGGACCGCCCGCAGCCGCCCGCTGGCCCGGGTGTTCTGCGCGCTCGGCGTGCGCGGCACCGGGCGCACCATGTCCCGCCGCATCGCCGCGCACTTCGGGTCCATGGCCGCCGTGCGCGCCGCCGACGCCGAGACGCTGGCCGCCGTGGACGGCATCGGCGCGGAGAAGGCCCGCGTCATCGTCGCCGAACTCGCCGACCTCGCGCCCCTCCTCGACAAGCTCGCGGCCCAGGACGTCGGCACCGCCGTCACCGAACCCCTGGCGCGGGCCGCCGCTGCGGACGCCGCCGCGGACGCCGTCGCCGGTGAGAACGCGGTCGGCGGCGACGGCGAGGCGCGGCCGGCCGGGGCCGGCCCGCTCACGGGCCAGGCCGTCGTCGTCACGGGCAGCATGACCGGCCCGCTCGCCGCCCTCTCCCGCAACGAGATGAACGAGCTCGTCGAGCGCGCCGGCGGCAAGGCCTCGTCCGCGGTGTCCGGCCGCACCACCCTGCTGGTGGCCGGGGAGAAGGCCGGCTCGAAGCGGGCGAAGGCCGAGACGCTCGGCATCCCGATCCTCACCCCGGACGAGTTCGCCGACCGCGTCGCCGCCTACCTGCCGTAGCGCCGCGGCGACGCGGTCCGCCTCCGGTGGGCCCGCCCTGTCCTCGCCCGTGCCCGGGCGGCCCACCGTCTCTCAGCGGGTCACCAACCGTTGCCTATCTCCAGGGCGGTGGTGACCTGGCCGGTGCCGCCGCTGCCCGGGTAGACGTAGAGGTTGCCGTTGCCGTCGTTGCGGGTGACGACGTCGGGTTTGCCGTCGCCGGTGTAGTCCGCGACACCGGCGAAGGTGAAG
>NZ_BAAAKJ010000230.1:5024-6307 GCF_039527695.1 Kitasatospora putterlickiae | reverse complement strand
CGACCGCTCCGACACCGGCGCCTTCGCCGCCCGCGGCCGCGCGGCGGGCGCCCGGGTCTGCGGCTACACCGTCACCGGCACCGGCCACACCCTGATGCGGCGGATCGGCGACTGGCACCGCGCCACCGCCCGGCTCTCCGCCGGACTGCTCGGACTGCGCGACCTGCCGCCGGAGGCCACCGCCGCCCTCGCCCTGCCGGCCGGCTCCGACGACTCCCTCGGCCTCCCGCTCCCCACCCACCCCCGCACCACCCCGCACCGCCCCCCGGCCCGCCCACTGGCCACCGACGCCTGAGCCGGGCGTCGGCGGGGCCCGTTCTCGGAGGACCGGACGTTCCCCGCCAGATGAGCGGTGTCAGTGGTGTCTGATCCACTACCTGTGCACCGGATCCACCACCGATCAGACAGGAGCCGCCGGACATGGGCGTGCTGACCGACTACTTCCGTGCGGCCGACGACGCGGCCGTGCTCGACGCTCTCGGCGAGACCGAGGGCGGGCCGCTGGTCGGAGGCGCGGGGACGGTGTTCGACGGGGTCGAGGCGAAGGGGGTGGACCCGAGTGTCGTGCTGGGGCAGCTGGTCGCCGTCGTCCGGCGGGTGGAGTGGGCGGTCGGCCTGGTCGGCGAGACGCCGGTGTGGCCGACCACGCCGCCGCCCGGCCGGGAGGGGCCCTCGGGCGAGGACGACCCGTGGGCGACCGGGCCGTGGGTGACGCGGCTCGGGCGGCCGGTGCGGGACACCCTGGCGGACCTTCCGGCGGCGGAGGCTTCGGACGTCAGCGCCCGGTGGGCGGCGCAGGCGGAGGAGCTGGACGGCGCGGACGGCGAGGACCTGCGGCCGCTGGTCGAGGAGCTGTCCGCCCTGGCGCGCCGCGCTCGCGAGGCGGGTGAGGACCTCTACTGCTGGATCTGCCTCTGAGCGGTGCTGCGGCGCCGGCGGCGGGCGGATGCGGGATGCTGGCCGTATGAGTACCGCGGTGGTGGTGGGCGGCGGGCCCAACGGGCTGGCCGCCGCCGTGCGGCTGGCGCGGGCCGGGGTGCGGGTGACCGTGCTGGAGGCCGCCGAGGAGGTGGGCGGCGGGGCGCGCAGCGGGGCGGGGATCGTGCCCGGGCTGCTGCACGACCACTGCTCGGCCGTGCACCCGATGACCGTCGGCTCGCCGTTCCTGCGCGGCCTCGGGCTGGAGCGCTTCGGGCTGGAGTTCCGGCTGCCGGAGATCGACTGCGCGCACCCGCTGGACGACGGCACGGCCGGCGTGCTGTACCGGTCGGTCGCCGACACCG
>NZ_BAAAKJ010000230.1:0-5015 GCF_039527695.1 Kitasatospora putterlickiae | reverse complement strand
ACCACGGCCACCCTGATCGGCAACGGGACGGCCGCCCTGCTCGCCCACCCCGAACAGCTCGCCCGGCTGCGCGCCGACCCCGGCCTGCTCCCGGCCGCCGTCCTGGTGCGGGTGTTCTCCGGCGAGCGGGCGCGGGCGCTGTTCGGCGGGGCGGCGGCGCACGCGTTCCAGCCCCTGCACCACCCGCTGAGCGCCGCGATCGGGCTCGGGCTGCTGACCTCGGGGCACCGGTACGGCTGGGCGGTGGCCGCCGGCGGGTCGGGGGCGATCACCCGGGCGCTGGTCGGGCTGCTCACCGAGCTGGGCGGCACGGTGGAGACCGGGGTGCGGGTCCGCTCGGCGGCCCAACTGCCGCCCGCCGACCTCGTCCTGTACGACCTCGCGCCCGGCGCGGTCGCCGGCATCCTGGGCGACCGCCTCCCTCCCCGGACCGCCCGCGCCTACCGCCGCTTCCGTCACGGGCCCGGCGCGTTCAAGGTCGACTTCGCGGTGGAGGGCGGCGTGCCCTGGACCGCCGGACCCGCCCGCCGCGCCGGGACCGTCCACCTCGGCGGGGGGGTCNNNTTCGCCGAGATCGCCGCCACCGAGCGCGCCGTCGCCGCCGGACGGATGCCGCAGCGGCCGTTCGTGCTGGTCGGCCAGCAGTACCTCGCCGACCCTGCGCGCTCGGCCGGCGACGTCCACCCGCTGTGGACCTACGCCCATGTGCCGAACGGGTACACCGGCGACGCCACCGAGGCGATCACCGCCCAGATCGAACGCTTCGCCCCGGGCTTCCGCGAGCGGATCATCGGCCTGGCCGTCCACCGCCCGGCCGACTTCGCCGCCGGCAACCCGAACTTCGTCGGCGGCGACATCATGACCGGCGCCAAGGACGCCGCCCAGCTCCTCCTCGGCCCCCGCGCCACCCTCCACCCGTACGCCACCGGCCTCCCCGGCCACTACCTCTGCTCCGCCGCCACCCCGCCGGGCCCCGGCGTCCACGGCATGTGCGGCGCCCACGCCGCCGAGGCGGCCCTGCGGTGGCTGCGCTCCCCCGGCGGCCGGTAGCGGCGCGGGGCTCGGCCGAATGCGTGTATCGCTCTCTTGACTGGCGTCACGGAAGCGCGATACTTGCCTCACCCCCGCTCGCCCGATGAGGTGGCCCACCCATGGAGCTCTCTCCCTCCGCGCACGTGGACACGTTCTGTCGCGACAACCTCCCCCCGTTCGACGAATGGCCGGAATTCCTGTTCGAGCTACCGGAGTTGGCGTATCCGGACCGACTGAACTGCGCGCACGAGCTGCTGGACGCGACGATCGAGCGCTACGGGCCCGGGCGGCGGTGCCTGGTGACGCCGGACGGGCAGTGGACGTACGGCGAGCTGCGCGAGCGCGCGGACGCGGTGGCCCGGCTGCTGGTCGACCGGCTCGGGGTGGTGCCCGGGAACCGGATACTGTTACGGGGGCCCAACGCGCCCTGGCTGGTGGCCTGTTGGCTCGGGGTGCTGAAGGCGGGCGGGGTGGCCGTGACCACCATGCCGCTGCTGCGGGCGGGCGAGCTGACCACGATGTGCGGGATCGCCCGGCCGACCGTGGCGCTCTGTGACCACCGCTTCCTGGAGGAGCTGGAGCGGGCCGGGACGCCGGGGCTGGTCGTGGTGCCCTACGACCGGACCGGGCCCGAGGGCCTGACCGGGACCGGCCGCTTCACCGCCGTGCCGACCGCCGCCGACGACGTCGCGCTGATCGCCTTCACCTCCGGCACCACCGGCCGGCCCAAGGCCACGATGCACTTCCACCGGGACGTGCTCGCCAACGCCGACACCTTCTCCCGCCACCTGCTGCGACCCACCCCCGACGACCTGTTCGGCGGCACTCCGCCGCTGGCCTTCACCTTCGGGCTCGGCGGCCTGGTGGTCTTCCCGCTCCGGGCGGGCGCCGCGACCCTGCTGCTGGAGCAGGCCGCCCCCGAGCAGCTCGCCGAGCGGGTCCACCGGCACGGGGTGAGCGTGCTGTTCACCGCGCCGACCGCCTACCGGGCGATCCTCGCCGCCGGGCTGGCCGACCGCCTGGCGGGGGTGCGGCGCTGCGTGTCGGCGGGCGAGCACCTGCCGGCGAGCGTCTGGCACGCGTTCCGGGCGGCCACCGGGCAGCGGCTGATCGACGGCATCGGGGCGACCGAGCTGCTGCACGTGTTCATCTCCGCCGCCGACGCCGGCATCCGCCCCGGCGCGACCGGCCTGCCGGTGCCCGGCTACCGGGCGGCGATACTGGACGACCAGGGCCGGCCGGTGCCCGACGGGCAGCCCGGGCGGCTCGCCGTCAAAGGCCCGACCGGCTGCCGCTACCTGCGCGACCGGCGCCAGCGCGACTACGTCCGGGGCGGCTGGAACCTCACCGGTGACACCTATGTGCGCGACGCCGACGGCTACTTCTGGTACCAGGCGCGCGATGACGACATGATCGTCTCGGCCGGCTACAACATCGCCGGGCCGGAGGTCGAGCAGGTGCTCGCCGAGCACCCGGACGTCGCCGACTGCGCGGTGGTCGGGGCGCCGGACGAGCGGCGCGGCGCGGTGGTCAAGGCGTACGTGGTGCTGCGCGCGGGGGCGGCGGCGGGACCGGGGACGGTGCGGGCGCTCCAGGAGCACGTCAAGCGGGGCATCGCGCCGTACAAGTACCCGCGCGAGGTGGAGTTCGTCGACGCGCTGCCGCGCACCGCGACCGGGAAGCTGGCCCGCGCCGAGCTGCGGCGCCGAGCGGCCGGGCCCGATGCGGCGGCTCCGGCCAGCGTGACCACCGAGCGGCGGGTCGAGTGGTCGGACACCGACGCGGCCGGGCACTACCACTTCTCGGCCGTCCAGCGCTGGGCCGAGGCCGCCGAGGCGACGCTGCTGCGCCGGCTCGGGCTGGACGGGCTGTTCGGGCGGATCCCCCGGGTGCACTTCGAGGCGGACTACCGCGAGCGGCTCTGGTTCGGCGACGTGGTCCGCACCGAGCTGCGGGTCGAGCGGGTCGGCGGCTCCTCGCTGCACTACGCCTTCGAGGTGCACGGCCCGCACGGCCTGGCCGCCAGCGGGCGGATGTCGGTGGTGCACGCCGCCCCGCACGCCGAGGGCGCCGAGCCGTGGCCGGAGCCGGTGCGCCACGCGCTCGCCGGCGCCGGGCGCCAGGAGCCGGAGGTGATCCGGTGAGCGGTGGCACCGGCCGGATCGCGGTGATCGGCGCCGGGCCCGGCGGGCTCTACTTCGCCGCGCTGGCCCGGCGGTCGGCGCCCGATCGGGAGATCACCGTCTTCGAACGCGACGGCCGGGACGACGAGTTCGGCTTCGGGGTGGTCTTCTCCGACGAGACGCTGGACGGCATCGCCGAGGCCGACCCCGAGGTGTTCGCCGCGATGAGCGCGGAGTTCGCCCGCTGGAGCGACATCGACGTCCGCTACGCCGGGCGGGTGCGCACCTGCGGCGGGCACGGCTTCGCGGCGCTGGACCGCAACCGGCTGCGCGCGATCCTGCGACGCCGCTGCGCGGAGCTGGCGGTGGACGTGCGCTACCGCACGCCCGCCCCGCCGGTCGAGCGGCTCGCCGAGGAGTACGAGCTGGTGGTCGCGGCGGACGGCGTCAACTCGGCGACCAGGGCGGCGTACGCGGACGCGTTCCGGCCGGAGCTGGACGAGCGGCCCGGCCGCTACATGTGGCTCGCCACCGACCGGGTCTTCGAGGCCTTCACCTTCATCGTCGAGCGCTTCGACTTCGGCGTGCTCCAGGTGCACGCCTACCCGTACAGCGCCGAACGGTCGACGTTCATCGTGGAACTGGCCGAGGAGCCCTGGCGGCGCGCGGGCTTCGAGGCCCTGGCCGCACGGGGGTTGGCGCGCGGCGAGAGCGACACGGCGAGCGTGCGGCGCTGCGCGGAGCTGCTCGCGGGGCACCTGGACGGGCACCGGCTGATCCCGAACGCCTCCCGCTGGATCCGCTTCACCACGGTGCGCAACACCACCTGGCGGCACCGGAACGTGGTGCTGCTCGGTGACGCGGCGCACTCGGCGCACTTCTCGATCGGCTCGGGCACCAAGCTGGCCCTGGAGGACGCCCTGGCGCTCGCCGCGAGCCTGCGCGAACAGCCCACGCTGGACGGCGCGTTGGCGGCGTACGAGGCGGAGCGGCGGCCGGTGGTGGAGTCCGCCCAGCGGGCCGCGCAGGCGAGTCTGGAGTGGTTCGAGACGATCGGCCGGCGGACCGGCCAGGGCCCGGACCGGTTCGCGTTCAACCTGCTCACCCGCAGCCGCCGGGTCACCTACGGGAGCCTGCGGGCCCGCGACCCCGGGTTCGTCGCGGCGGCGGAGGAGGCGGTCGCGGGGACGCCGGACGCACGGGGCACCCCGCCGATGTTCCGGCCGCTGAAGCTGGCGGCGCTGGAGCTGCGCAACCGGGTGGTGGTGCCGCCGCTGGCCACCTTCACCGCCGTCGACGCGCTGCCGGGCGCCTTCGACCGGGCGCAGCTGACCGCGCACGCGCTCGGCGGCGCCGGGCTGGTGATCGCCGGGATGACCGCCGTCACCCCGGAGGGCCGGGCCACCGACCGCTGCCCCGGCCTGTGGAGCGACCACCAGGAGCAGGCCTGGCGCGAACTCGTGGCCGCGGTGAGGGCGGTGAGCGACACCCCGCTCGGGATCCAGCTCACCCACGCCGGCCGCCGGGCCTCGCGGGCGGTGCCGGGACCGGACGGCACCGGGCCGCCGCTCGCCGAGGGCGGCTGGCCGGTGCTCGCCGCCTCGCCGCTGCCGTGGGACGCCGCCGGCCCGCTGCCGCACGAGGCGAACGCCGTCCAACTCGCCGCCGTCACCGCGGATTTCGCGGCCTCGGCGGAGCGCGCGGCGCGGGCCGGATTCGACGTTCTGGAGCTGCAGTTCGGCCACGGCCACCTGCTCTCCGGCTTCCTGTCGCCGCTCACCAACCGGCGCGCCGACGGCTACGGCGGCCCGCTCGCCCAGCGGTTGCGGCTGCCGCTGGAGGTGCTGGCGGGGGGGGGGG
>NZ_BAAAKJ010000229.1:7154-8940 GCF_039527695.1 Kitasatospora putterlickiae | reverse complement strand
GGTCGGGGTGCAGTTGAAAGTACGAAGCCCCGCCACCCGAGTTGTCGGGCGGCGGGGCTCACGTTCACCCGCGACGAGGTCAGACGGCCGGGAAGTTCGGGTCGCCGTTCTTGATGGACTTCACGAACGCGGCCCACTCGTCCGGGCGGAAGGCGAGGTGGGGCCGATCGAGGTGCTTGTCGTCGCCGAGCCAGACATCGCCGTTGTCGAAGTGGGCCACACGGACGCAGGATCCGCTGTTGTCCCCGGAGTACTGCGAGATCGCCCATAGCGCCGCCTTGGGGTCATGGTCATACGGGTCGTGCGGAGTGGTCACGAGATCTCCTCCAGCTTCTTCTGCAACGCGGCGATGGTGTCCTGAGGTGAGAGAGCGAGTCGGTCCAGACGCTCGAACGCGCGCTCCGCCCGGCGTACTTCCCACCCTTACCCGCGGTTGGTCATACCGCCGACGGCTTCGAGAAATATGGGCCGTATCCGCGATCTTGCCAGCTGGCCCTCCTGTCCGTCGCCGCTTCGGCGTGGCCGAAGCGGCGACGGCGACTTCGTGGACGACGAGGTCGCCACCGATCCGCAGACCTCAGGTGGTGACGAGGTCGGACGGGTCGGTGTTCGCCCCGCAGAGGACCACGGCGACACGTTCGCCGTCGCCGGGCTCGTAGGCGCCGGAGGTCAGCGCGGCGAGGGCGGTGGCGGCGCCGTGCTCGACGGCCAGGTGGCGGTGGTCCCACAACAGGGCGCGGGCCGTGCGGATCTCGTCGTCGGTGACGAGGACGGAGCGGGCCTGTGCGCGCCGGGCCCAGTACAGGGCCGTCTCGCTGGTGCGGCGGGCGCCGAGGGAGTCGGCGGCGATGGAGTCGACCTCGACGTCCACGACCTCGCCGGCCTCGATCGCGGCGTTGAGGGCGCGGCAGTTCTGCGGCTCGACGGCGACGACCCGGACCCCGAGGGCGTCGGCCGAAATGGCGGTACCGGCGAACAGGCCGCCTCCGCCCACGGCGACGATGACGGTGTCGAGGCCGGGGATCCGGTCGTGGATGTCGGTCAGCAGGGTCCCGGCGCCCGCGACGATGTACGGGTTGTCGTAGGCGTGGGAGGCCAGGGCGCCGGCGTCGGCGGCGAACTCGGAGGCGGCGGCGGCTTCGGCGTACTCGGTGCCGACCTGGCGCACGTCCGCACCGAGCTTGGTGAGCTTGGCGACCTTGACCTTCGGGGCGGTCCTGGGGAGGAAGACGGTGGCCTTGATGCCGTGACGCTGTGCGGCCCAGGCGCAGGCCAGCCCGGCGTTGCCCCCGGAGGCGATCACCACTCCGGCGTCGGGCATCGTCCCGTCGGCCAGGTGGGCGGCGATGAAGTTCGCGGCGCCCCGGTCCTTGAAGGAGCCGGAGAACTGCATGAACTCCAGGGCGAGATGGACGCGGGCAGTGCCGAAGGAGTGGCGATCGATCTCGAAGACCGGGACGGGGCGGATGATGCCGTGGACGCGGTCCTTGGCGGCCTTCACGTCGGCATAGGTCGGAAACGTGCCGGTGGTGGTCATGGGGTTGCTCTCCGGAGGTGTCAGGACCAGGCGATGAGGTTGCCTCGGGCGGCCAGGCCGGGGCACCGGTGGCGTCGGCGAGTTCGAGGAGCCGGGCGCCGTCGGTGACGGGCGGTCGGTGGCCGTAGGAGTTGCGGTGCTGTTCGTCCCCAGGCTGCCATCGGCGCCGCCGCAAGCGGGTCTCGCCGCCGGCCCCGGGCGCGAGGAGCCAGTGTCTCCCGCGCCGCAACAGCCGCCCACGCAAAACGC
>NZ_BAAAKJ010000229.1:4686-7130 GCF_039527695.1 Kitasatospora putterlickiae | reverse complement strand
TGCTCGCGGCTTGATCAACTCGCCACGTGTGGCAACGCCCCTCGAATTCGCCGAGCAGGTCAGGGGGCCTTGGTGGTGGTGTCGTCCGCGGGCCGTACCGGGGACGGTATCGGCGTGGCGGCCTTGTAGCCGGCGGAGGTGGGGTCGGAGAGGGCGGAGGGCGGGGCCGGGTCGGTTCCGGGGGCCGGGACGGCGGCGGTGGCCAGCACCGCGGCGGCGGCCGTTCCGGTGCCGGTGCCCGCGGGGGCGGGCAGCGGCAGTTCCTCCTTGACCTTGATCCCGGCCTCGTCCAGGGCCGTCTTGACCCGCTGGCGCAGCGCCCGCGCCACGCTCAGCGACTTGCCCGGGGCGGTGCGCGCCTCGACCCGCACCACCACCGAGTCCGCCGCGACCGACTCCACGCCCAGGATCTTGAACGGCGCCCAGACCAGCTCGTCGAACGGCGCCTCCTTGGACATCGCCTCGGCGGTCTCCGTGATCAGCGCCTCGACCCGCTCCAAGTCCTCCTTGTAGCCGACCTGGACGTCCACCGAGGCGGTCGACCAGCCCTGGCTCATGTTGGCGATCCGCTTCACCTCGCCGTTGCGGATGTACCAGATCTCGCCGCCCGCGCCGCGCAGCTTGGTCACCCGCAGGCCGACCTCCAGCACCGTGCCGCTGGCCACCCCGGTGTCGATCTCGTCGCCGACGCCGTACTGGTCCTCCATGATCATGAAGACCCCGGAGAGGAAGTCGGTGACCAGGTTGCGGGCGCCGAAACCGATCGCCACGCCGGCCACACCGGCGCTCGCCAGCAGCGGCGCCAGGTTCATCCCGAGCGCGGAGAGCACCATCAGCGCCGCCGTGCCCAGGATGGTGAACGACGCGACGCTGCGCAGCACCGAGCCGATCGCCTCCGCGCGCTGCTGGCGCCGTTCGGGGTTGACCACCCCGGTGTTGGCCAGCAGTCCGCCCAGCCGGCTCGGCTCGTCCTCGCTCTCGCCGGGCCTGATCATCCGCGTGATCAGCTGGGTGATCACCTTGCGCACCATCGCCCGCAGCACGAGCGCCAGCACGACGATGAAGACGATCCTGATCCCGCCCGCGAGCCAGTCCTGCCAGTTCTCGTCGAACCAACCGGCGGCCTGCCGGGTGGTTTCGGAGACCTCCTGCGCGCTGGTCGGGATTCTCAGGTCGGGCAACTCCGGGGCGGTGGGAGTGGGGGAGGGGGCGGGCGTCGTGGCGGACGCGTCGGCGAGGAGGCCGGCGGCACCGGACCGGAACACGTGCGGGACCTTCCTGCTGGGGTCGTGGCACGGCCTGCCGACGCGAGGCGCACCGCCCCTGGCCTGCGGACCGTCCCCCATACCCTAGCCGCCGCCCGGCCGGCACCCCGACGCGCCGATCGGCTGTTCGGAGGGCGCGCGGATCCGCGCGAACGCCCCGTCCGCACCTCTGAGCGCTGTTTTCCGCACTGCTCCGACCGGCCCAGCGGTACCCCGCCGGGGCACCGGAGTGCAACCCGCTCCTCCCCCGGGCATACCGGGTATGACAGAAGCCACACCCGGAGTTCACGTCAGGTCCGTTACACAGGAGTGGTGGCGCCGTACGAAGGCGTAAGGCGACACTGGGGGAGATCACGCACCCGTTGCGCGATCCAACCGCTCGTCCCGGCGCGAGCCACGCGCCGCAGGCGTCCAAGGAGGCATCCGTGCCGCATGTCCTGGTCCTCAACGCGTCGTACGAGCCACTCGGCGTCGTATCGATGCGCCGCGCACTCATCCTCGTCCTCAATCACAAGGCGGTCAGCCTGGAGGACTCGGGTGTCACTCTGCACAGCGCCACCAGCGCCCTTCCGGCGCCGTCCGTCGTCCGTCTGACCCGCTTCGTGCGGGTTCCCTTCTGCGGGCCCGTCCCGCTCACCCGCCGGGCGCTGTTCGCCCGCGACCACGGCCGTTGCGTCTACTGCGGGGCCGCCGCCACCAGCGTCGACCACGTCATCCCGCGCAGCCGGGGAGGCCAGCACCGGTGGGACAACGTGGTGGCGGCCTGCCGCCGCTGCAACCACACCAAGGCCGACCGCCACCTCACCGAACTCGGGTGGCGGATGAAGCGACCACCGGCGCCGCCGACCGGACTGGCCTGGCGGATCATCGGCACCGGCATCAAGGACCCGCGCTGGCGGCCCTACCTGGAGCCGTACGGCGGAGCCGACCAGCTGCGCGCCCCGCAGTGGGGCGAGTACGAGCACCACGACCATACCGAGGCCGCCCACCCGGTGCCGCTCGGCCGGGCGCACGCCGCCCACCCCGCCCCCGCCCGCCGCGGAGAGCAGAAGGAACCGCTCTCCGCCTGACCTCCGAAGCCTGACCCCCGAAGCCTGACCTCCGACCGAACCACAAGGGCTTGCCCGTCACATCTCCCGGTACGCCTCATGGGCCGCCGCGCACCCCCCAGCCGGGGAG
>NZ_BAAAKJ010000229.1:3803-4665 GCF_039527695.1 Kitasatospora putterlickiae | reverse complement strand
TTCCCGCCGTTCGGGCGCCCTACGGCCGCTCGGGCTGCTTCGACGGCGTGCCGGTCGGCTGCGGCGTCGGGCCGGCCGTGGTGGCGGAGGGGGTGGGCGCGGGCGGCGGCGGGGTGGTCGGCGCGGGGACGCCGGCCTGGCCGTCCGGCTGCTGGCCGCCACCCGGTGCGCCGCCCGGTGTCCCGCCCGACGACTCCACCGGAGCGGTGACCGGTGGCGTGACCGGGGCGGTGACCGGCGGTGCCACGGGCGGCTGCGCCGCCCCGTCCGCCGGCGCGACGGCGTACAGCTCGACGCCCCAGAGCGAGTAGCCGTACTTGGTGGCCCGCGCCACGCCCTGCATCCGCAGGAACTTCGCGTCCGGCGCGTCGAACCGCACCGTCTCGTTGCCCCCCGACCCGTCCTCCACCGTCGCGACCGTGGTCCAGGTCCGGCCGTCCGCCGAGGCCTGGAGCTTGTACGAGGCGGCGTACGCGGCCTGCCAGTGCAGCACCGCCGAGCCCAGGTGGGTGGCCCGCGGCAGCTCCAGCTGCACCCAGGCGTCGTCGGCCGCCGGCGAGGACCAGCGGCTCTTCGGGTCCTGGTCGGCCACCGCCGAGGCCGGGAAGGCCGGCGTCTCGTCGGCCGACGAGGTGGCCCGCGCGGTGATCGCCAGGTCGGGCCCGCCGGTCGGCGGCACCACGTGCACCTGGAGCACCTGGCGCACGGTGGTCTGCCCGGCCACGAACACCACCGGCACCTGGTACGTCCCGGACGGCGTCTGCGGCCCGGCGGTGACCAGCAGCGGCACGCCGACCTTCCCGCCGCGCGGCACGCTCACCCCGGTGACCGGCGCCACGGTCAGCCCCGTGGCGGGGGGCGG
>NZ_BAAAKJ010000229.1:2615-3786 GCF_039527695.1 Kitasatospora putterlickiae | reverse complement strand
GCGCCCGGCACCTCGGTGCGCAGCTCCCCGGTGACGCCCTCCGGCCGCCCGGCCTCGACGGTCGCCCGCGCCTGCACCGGCGAGGCCTCCCCGATCACCGCGTCCACCGAGGCGTCGGCCAGGCTCAGCCGGGCCACCGGGGCGTCGGCGTACCAGGGGATCACCTGGTTGACCACCGGCGGCTCCCCGCCCGGCTTCCAGGCCAGCCGGAACGCGTCGGCGGGCAGGCCGCCGGCCGACAGCTCGTTCCAGCCCGGCTGCACGGTGCCGATCTCGGTCCAGGAGCCGTCCGGGTGCCGCACCGCGACGGCGGCCGAGGCCCGCACGCCGGGGTCGGTGAGGATCGTCAGCCGGTCCAGCGGCCGGGCGGCGCCCAGCTCGACGGTGAGCGGCTCGTCCGCCGCGGTCGGCGCGGTGGCCGCCCGGTAGGCGGTGTCCGGGTTGCCGTCCAGCACGGCGGCGGCGGACGAGCCGGGCAGCGCGGCCGGGCCGCCGGAGACGCTGGCCGGCAGCTCGTCCGGCGCGGTCACCGAGAACTCGCGCACCGCGACCGCGGTCTTCTGCGCGGCGGTGGCCCGCAGCCGCACCGCCCGGACGACCGTCCCGGCGGGCAGCTGCGCGGAGACCGACTTCTGGTTCTTCACCGAGGCCAGCTTCTTCCAGCCGCCCTCGCCGGTGGAGTACTCCAGCACGCCGTCGCGGATGTAGTCGTCGAGCGCGCTCTGGCCGTCCGGACCGCTGCCCCAGGAGCCCATCAGCACGGTCACGCTGCCGACCGGCCGCCCGCCGCCGAGGTCCAGGCCGACCGAGTCGCCCGCCTGCGGCGGCGCCGAGCTCCAGTAGAACGTGTCGGCGACGCCGTCGGCCATCAGCGCAGGCAGGTGGTCGTGCGCGGTGCCCAGCGTGGTGGTCGCGGTGATGCCGCCGCCCTGCACCCCGGCCCAGGTGTCGGCGGCCCGCAGCGCCCGCTCCAGGAACGGGCCGAGCACGCCCGCGCCGACCGTCGCCGGGCTCTGGCCGAGCTGCTCGCGCAGCTTGTTCAGCTCCACCCGGGCCTTCCAGGCGGCCCCGCCGTCCCCGCCGCGCTGCGCCAGCAGCATGTCCAGGGCGGCCTGCCCGCCGAGGCCGTAGTCGCGCAGCGGCGCCAGCCAGGGGGCGGCCTCGGCGGCCA
>NZ_BAAAKJ010000229.1:0-2594 GCF_039527695.1 Kitasatospora putterlickiae | reverse complement strand
GCCAGCCGGGCGGTCGCGGGGGCGGCGGCCAGGGTCTGCTGGGCGCCCGCCATCGCGGTGAACGCCTCCCGCAGCGGGGCGGCCGCCTCGATCAGCGCGGCCGGTTCGGGCGCGGCGCCCGAGGTCGGTTCGGCGGTCGCCCAGAACCGGTCCAGCAGCGGCTGCAGGTAGCCGGACTCCTGCTTGGCCAGCGGTGAGGAGACGCTGTTGCCGGCCAGCGCGGTGAGCGCCGGCAGGGTCTCCCCGGTGGGCGTCGCCGTCGCACCGGTCGGGCCGGCCAGCGAGCGCAGGGCCGCCCGCCAGGAGTCCTCCGGCTTGTAGCCGCCCGGGTTCCAGGCGAAGTCCCCGGCCGTGCCGAGCGCGATCCGGGAGGCGACCGGCTGCTGCATCGCACCGGTCAGCATGACGGCCGAACGCGTCGCCACCTCGCTGTCGCGGCCGGTGTAGGCGCCCAGGAACAGCCGGTCCGGGGTGGCGTCGTTGACCGGGTAGTTGTCCATGGTGACCAGCGGGTGGCGGTACAGGTCCGCGGTGTCGCCGATCTGGGTGCCGGTGATCCGCTCCGGGATCACCCCGACCCCGCTCCAGGCCACCTGCACGGCCTGCGGCAGCGCGTCGGCCAGCGCCGCCCGGTACGGGGTGGAGCCCTGCTGGTGGTACTCGGTGGGGACGACCGACAGCGGTGCCAGGGCCGGGTCCCTGGCGATCAGCCGGTCCTGCACCTTGGTGGCCAGCTCGGCCTGCGCCTTGGCGGCGGCGGCCGGTCCGGTGCCGTACTTGGCGCGGTCGTCGGAGCAGTGCCACTCGTCGTAGGAGACGTCCAGGAACTGCAGCTGGAACGCGGTGAAGCCGAGCCTGCGCAGCCCGTCCAGCTTGGCGACCAGCGCGTCCGCGTCCTTGCCGGAGCTGTAGCAGAAGGACTGGCCGGGGTCGATCGCGTAGCCGAGGGTGATGTGGTTGCGCCCGGCGCGGGCGGCCAGCGCGCGCAGGTCGTCGGCCTTCGCCTGCGGGTAGGCGTCCCGCCAGCGGGAGGTGCGGTACGGGTCGTCGCCCGGGGCGTAGAGGTAGAGGTTCTGCTTGGAGCGGCCGAGGAAGTCCAGCTGCTCCAGCCGCTGCTGCTGGGTCCACGGGGTGCCGTAGAACGCCTCGGCGGTGCCGCGCACGGGGGCGCCGGACGGCCAGTCGCGCAGCGTGATCCCGGGCAGGCCGAGGCCGGCCGCGCCGGGCGCCTGGCCCTGCTCGGCCGGGACGGCGGCCAGCAGCTGGCGCAGCGACTGCGCCGCGTAGAAGGTGCCGGCCGGGTCGGTGCCGGCCAGGACGACCGCGCCGTAGCTGCCGCCGCCGGTCACCGGAAGCTGACCGGCCGCCAGGACGTAACCGCCGGCGGGCATTCCGGCGGTGGTCGGTGCCTCGGTGTCCTTGCCGCCGGCCGCGACGGTGAGCTCGCGCAGGATCCGGTCGGTCGCGCCGCCCGCGCCCTCGGCGGGACCGCCGACGTAGACCACCAGCGAGCCCGCGACCGGCGGGGCGGGCTCCGGCAGCGCGGTCACGGTGGTCGCCCCGGCGACGCCGAGCACCTCGCGCACCGCGGCGAGCGCGCCGTGGTCCGCCTGCGGCGCGGCGACCAGGGCGACGGCGCCCGGCACGGTGACCGGCTTGCCCGCCACCCGCCGCTCCTGCGGGCGGGGGAAGACCTGGGGGTCGCTCACACTGCCGAGCGGGGTCTGCGGGGCGCTGCCCGCGGTGCTCACCACGTCCGGCCCGGGGGAGAACCCGGGGGACTGCGCGTACGCGGCCGGGCCGCTCACCAGCAGGCCGCCGACCACGGCCGCCGCCGACAGGGTGGCCGCCATCTGGAGGGTGCGCCGGCTCGGCGCCCCCGGGCGGGCGGCCAGCGCGCGCTCGGCCCGGACCGAACGCAGCAGTGGTTCGGTGCCCTTGAGGTCCGCGATCAGCCGGTCCGCCGTCCTGGGCGCCAGCTGACGGCACGTCCGCGCCGTGGCCCGCCGTGCCGCGAGGGCCGTGGGGTGCTGCAGCACCTCGCGCAGCGCCGGGCTCTGCTCCAGCTGCTGACGGAGCCGCCGCCCGGCAGCCTCGGACACTCGGGCTTGCACAGGAGCCTCCTCGGCAGGCTGGAACCACATCGTGGCACAGCCCACCAGCTACGTTTCCCGGTGTCAACGCCGCCGACGGGTATGCCGATTTTGTCCGATTTACGTTGGAGTTAAGGCCTCTTTAAACGGGACTCCCGACCCTCCCCGGACACCCCCCGTCCGCTCTCTCCCGCGCCTTCCGGGGGGTGTGTCGCGTTGGGTCACCGGCCCGTCACCCGGGTAGGACTGTGGCTGTCCTGACTGGGCGTTGCCGAGACATCGCAGGAGCCGCGAGTGGCCGCTTATCTCGACCGTGACGGAGCCGACGGCCTGGACGTGCCGGCGCAGGACGCGCCGCCGCCCCCGCCCGAGCTGGTGGCGCTGGCGCGGGCCCACGGGGTGGACACCCGCTGCGGCCCCGGCGGCGTGCCGGCCGGCGCCCGCACGCTGACCGCCGTCCTGGCCGCGCTCGGCGTGGACGCGGCCACCCCCGAGGCCGCC
>NZ_BAAAKJ010000228.1:26548-29698 GCF_039527695.1 Kitasatospora putterlickiae | reverse complement strand
GCGCGCACGGCGGCGCTGCCGGCCCGGCTGTGGAAGCCGCCCTCGCAGCTGGTCGCGGAGGGCAGCGCGGTGGTGCCGGGGACGGGCAGGAAGCAGATCTCGCCGGTGCCGCCGCGGGCGCCGCGGTGCAGCCTGCCGTTCAGGACGACGGCGGCGCCGACGCTGTGGCCGAGCCAGACCAGGACGAAGTCGTCCCGGTCACGGGCGGCGCCGATCCGGTACTCGGCGCGCCCGGCGAGGTTGACCTCGTTCTCCAGGATCACGTCGGTGCCGGGCAGGCCGCGCAGGGCGGCGAGGAGTTCGGCGTGCCAGGCGGGAATCTCGCCGGTGGACTGGAGCCGGCCGGTGGCGGGGTCGACCAGGCCGGGGGCGCCGACGGCGACGGTGTGCAGGTGCTCGACGCCGGCCCGGCGGGCGGTGTCGAGCAGGGTGCGGACGATCCGGCCGGCGGCGGCGCGGTGGGCGGCGGGGTCGGTGTCGGGCTCGGCGACGGCGAGTTCGGCGGCGCCCAGGGTCTGCCCGGCCAGGTCGGCGACGACCAGGGTGACGCCGCCAGAGCGGACGTCGATCGCGCCGAGGTGGGCGCGGGAGGCGACCAGGGCGTAGAGCCGGGCGTTGGGGCCGCGCCGCTGTTCGCCGCGTTCGCCGACGACGGCGACCAGGCCGGTCCGCTGGAGCCGTTCGAGCAGGTCGGCGACGGTGGGCCGGGAGAGGCCGGTGAGGCCGCGCAGCTCGGTCGCGGTGAGTGGTCCCTGGTCGAGCAGCAGATTGAGCGCCAACCGGTCGTTGATCGCCCGGGCGGTGCTCGGCGTGGCCGTACGCGCGGTGGTCATGGCCGAACATCCTTTCAGAGTGTTTCTATCAGGATCCCTTCCTGATAGTTTATCGAACCGCCGCACCGCCACGCCGGAGGGAACAGCCCATGACCACCAGCCCGACCCCAGCGGAACCACCCTTCGGCGGCGCGGGCGCCGCACGCCGCGCGCGTGTCGCCGTCTCGCTCGTGTTCGCCGTGCACGGCGCCATCGCCGGCACCTTCGTCAGCCGGATCCCGTGGGTCAAGGACCACCTCGGCCTCTCCGCCGGCCAGCTCGGGCTGGCCCTGGTGATGCCGGCCATCGGCTCGTCCCTGGCGATGCCGCTGGCCGGCCGGCTGGTGCACCGCTTCGGCGGGCGGGCGGCCGTCGCCGGACTGCTGTCGCTCTGCTGCGTGGCCTTCTCCCTTCCCGCGCTCGCCCCCTCGCTGCCGGTGCTCTGCCTGTTCCTGCTGTGCTTCGGCGCGACGGCGGGCATGTCGGACGTGGCGATGAACGCGCAGGGCGTGGAGATCGAGCAGCGGCTCGGCCGCTCGATCATGTCCGGCCTGCACGGCATGTGGAGCGCGGGCTCGCTGGTGGCCGCCGGGGTCGGCATCCTGGCCGCCCATCAGGACTTCGACCCCCGGGTGCAGATCGGCGTCACCGCCTTCGTCCTGCTCGCCCTCACCCAGCCGGCCTGCCGCGCGCTGCCCGACCTGCGCGCCCCCGAGCAGGCGGAGGCGCCGCCGCGGTTCGCGCTGCCGCCGCGCAGTTCGCTGGTGATCGGGCTGGTCGGCTTCTGCGCGGTGTTCGCCGAGGGCGCCTCGATGGACTGGAGCGGCGTCTACCTGCGCGACGTCACCGGCGCCTCGCCCACCGTCGCGGCGGCCGCCTACACCGCGTTCTCGCTCACCATGGCGGTCAGCCGGCTGGCCGGCGACGCGGCGATCCGCCGGCTGGGCGCCGTCCGGGCCGCCCGGCTGAGCGGCGCGATCGCCACCACCGGCGGACTGCTGGTGGTCGCCGCCGACCGCCCCGCGCTCGCCATCCCCGGCTTCGCGCTGATCGGGGTGGGCGTCGCCGTGGTGGTCCCGCTGGCCTTCGCCGCGGCCGGCCGGATCGGCGACAACCCCAGCCAGGCCATCGCCGGCGTCGCCACCGTCACCTACACCTCGGGACTGGTCGCCCCCGCGATCGTCGGCGGCCTCGCCCAGGCCACCTCGCTCACCGTCTCCTTCGGCGTGGTCGCCGCGCTCTCCGCGGCCCTGCTGCTGAGCGCGGGCGCGCTGCGCCGGGCCGAACAGCACGCCCCGGAAAACGTCATCACTTCGGAATCGAAAAAGTCTTTCGAGAAAAATACCCCTGCGATATGATGGGAAATCCTCCAGGAAATTCTCGCTAGCATTTCGAACCGCCGGGCGCACACCGCACCCGGCGGTTTCCGCTGCCGTGAAGGATTTCCCGTGTGCTACGAGGCCGACGCCGCCCCGCCCGTCTTCACCCCCGCCACCCACGCCCTCGCCGAAGCCGCCGACCTCACCCTGACCTCGGCCGACGGCACCGCGTTCGGCGCCTTCCTGGCCCGCCCGGAGCACCCCGCCGGGCCCGCCGTGCTCGTCCTGCCGGACAACAAGGGGCTTTCCGCCTTCTACCGGCAGACCGCCGTCCGGCTCGCCGAACAGGGATTCCCGGCGCTCGTCCTCGACTATTACGGGCGCACCGCCGGCGCCGACCCGAAGGACCGCGCACCGGAATTCGGCGAGCTTCCGAACCTGCTGCCGCACCTGCTCGCGCTCACCCCCGAGGGTCTGGACGCCGACCTCGCGGCGGGCATCCGCCGCCTGCGCGCGCCCGGCGGCGGCGAGGTGGTCGCGCTCGGCTTCTGCTTCGGCGGCCGGCAGGCCTTCCGCGCCGCCGCGCCGCGCTTCGGCCTGGCCGGCGCGGTCGGCTTCTACGGCTACCCCGACACCATCAACGGCGCCCCGGGGCCGACCCAGCTCGCCGCAGGGCTGAGCGCGCCCATCCTCGCGTTCTGGGGCGGCGCCGACGAGCACATCCCGTCGAGCGCGGTCGCCGCCTTCGACGCCGCGCTCACGGATGCCGGATGTGAACACGAGTTCATGACTTTTCCTCAGGCTCCGCACAACTATTTCGAACTCACGGCGGTCCAACACCGCGACGCCGCAAGGGAGTCGTGGTTCCGACTCCTCGGCTTCCTGTCCGAGCGCACCACCCGCCGCGCCTCAGGAGGACATCCGCGATGACCGCACCCCGCCGCACCCTGGCCGCCCGCCTCGGCGCCGCCACCGTCCTCACCGCCGCCCTCGCGGCGGCGCTGCCCGCCGCACCGGCG
>NZ_BAAAKJ010000228.1:25527-26532 GCF_039527695.1 Kitasatospora putterlickiae | reverse complement strand
GACAACCCGCAGATCCAGCTCCGCAGCGTCGCCACCGACAAGTGCCTGGAGATCGCCGACTGGCGCTCCGACGACGGCGCCCCCGGCCGGCAGTGGACCTGCACCGGCGGAGCCAACCAGCAGTGGAACTGGACCGACGCCGGCCAACTGGTCAACGTGCACAGCGGCAGATGCCTGGAGATCCCCAAGGCGTCCACCGTCTGGGGCGTCCAGGTCGAGCAGCGGACCTGCAACGGCAACCCCGAGCAGCGGTGGAGCGACGCCAACCGCTTCCCCGACGGCACCCGCCTGATCGTCAACCTCAACAGCGGGCTCCTGCTCGACCTGGCCGGCGGCGGCTCCGCGGACGGGACCGCCGTCGTCCAGTGGGCCTGGAACGGCGGAGCCAACCAGAAGTGGTCCTACTACCCCGCCCCCTGGACCGGCCCGCACAGCTGAGCGCTCAACGACCACCCCGTCCCGCACGCATCGAGGGGAACCCCGTGACCCGTCGTCGCACCACCCGCCGCCTCGGAGCGGCCACCGCCGTCCTCACCGCCGCCGCCGGCCTCGTCCTCGTCCCGGCCCCCGGCGCCCACGCCGACAGCCCGCCGGCGCCGATCCACCCCTACGTCTCCGCCACCACGTGCCTGGAGGTCGCCGACTGGCGGACCGACGACGGCGCCCCCGTCCGGATCTGGACCTGCCACGGCGGCGCCAACCAGCAGTGGATCCGCACCGGCTACCAGGAGTTCGTCAACGTGCACAGCGGCAAGTGCCTGGACGTCCCGAACTACAGCACCACACCGGGCACCGGGATCGTCCAGTGGACCTGCAACCGCGGCCTCAACCAGGCATGGTCCACGTTCCGCTACGCCATGAAGCCCGGGTGGTACGCGGCGAACAGGCACAGCGGTTTCCAACTGGACCTCTACAAGGGCGGCCTGGCCGACGGCACGCCGGTGGTCCAGTTCCCGTTGACCTACGACCTCAACCAGCGCTGGCTCTGACCCCGCCCGCGTCCGG
>NZ_BAAAKJ010000228.1:21699-25503 GCF_039527695.1 Kitasatospora putterlickiae | reverse complement strand
TGCGGAGGAGGGAGTCCATGCGGAGCATCGGCGACCGACGACAAGCCGGCGAGGTGCGTGCTCCGGCGGCGACCGCCTGGCGTGATCCGAAAGAGAGGGCCTAGGCTCGGGCCGTGCCCGAAGCCGTGACCTGCCCGCCTCCGCCCGGCCCCGCCTCGGACGACCCTCCGGCGCGTTCGCCGTGGCCGCGGTTCGCCCTGCTGGTGGCGATCCTCGCCGCGGTGACCGGCTCGCTGCTGCTGTGGAGCCCGACCGCGCTGCTCGACGGGGGCCTGTCCGAGGGGGCGCCCTGGTACTGGCGCGCCCCGCTGTTCACCGCCGTGTACGCGGTCGGCACGGTGGCCTTCTTCCCCCGGCCGGCCCTGAACGCGGCGGCCGGGCTGCTGCTGGGCGTGCAGCAGGGGCTGCTGCTGGCCGTGCTGGGCACCACCCTCGGGGCGGCGGTCGCCTTCGGGCTGGCCCGCTCGCTGGGCCGGGACGCGCTGCGGCGCTTCCTGCGCGGGCGGATGCTGCTGGCGATGGACCGGCGCTTCACCGACCAGGGGTTCCGCAGCATCCTGCTGCTGCGGCTCCTCCCCGGCCTGCCGTTCCAGGCGGCCACCTACGGCGCGGCCGTCTCCGGGGTGCGGTTCCCGCCGTTCATCCTCGCCACCGCGCTCGGGGTGGTCCCGGTGACCGCCGTCTACGTCGCCGCGGCGGCCACCGCGCGCGAGCCCGGGTCCACGGGCTTCCTGATCTCGGCCGGGCTGATCGGGGTGATCGGCGTCATCGGCCTGGTCCCGGTGGTGCGGGCGGCCGTCCGGCGACGGCGCGCGGTCCAGGTCTGAGCGCCGGGCGCCCGCCCGGCGCGCCGGGCGCGGAACACGCCGACGCGCTCGGCCGCACGGGGCCGTTGTCAGCGCCGTGTGAAATCGTTCCCGCATTGTTGACAGAAGGTCAATTGCGCGGTGGCCGCGACCGATATCGTCTACGCGCGCAACCGTACGCCCTTGTCCTGCGTCGCTTCTGATGCCCGGGTCCGCCCTGGCCGTCGGCGCGGCGCGACTCGTACGGACGGCGCGAGCGGGCACGAGACCGGTGATCAGTGCGATACTCGGACAGTTCCGACGAGTGGATGACGTGTCAAAAGGGCACGCGCACCGGGGGACCTGTACGGAACAGAGGCAGGGAGGCGCGGCATGGGAGCACTTCGCGACGAGCACCACAACGGGTGGCTGATGCCCTCCGGGAGCTACCCGGCCGCGGTGTACGAGGACGAGTGGGTCGAGCAGGAGACGGTACCGTCCTCCCCCGCCCCGACGAAGATCGTCTCCCTGCGGCCGACCGGATTCGAGGCGGCCCGCACGGTCGGCGAGCACATCCGGGCGAGCACCCCGGTGGTCATGGACCTCACCGAGATGGAGGAGGCCGAGGCCAAGCGCATGGTCGACTTCGCCTCCGGTCTGATCTTCGGCACCCGCGGCGGCATCGAGCGGATCGCCAAGAGGGTGTTCCTGCTCACTCCGGCGGACGTCGAGGTGATGGTGATCGACCGCCCGCTCGACGACACCGGCTTCTACAACCAGAGCTGAACCGGCCACGACCCGCCGGGCGCAGGAGAACCGGGGACGGCAACCGCCGTCCCCGGTTCTTTTTGCCCGGACGCCGTACGACGACGCCTCGAACGAGACTCCCGGATTAATGATGAGACATCCACGTCTCATTCGACGTACACTCGTTCCATGGCCACCGACCGTGACTCCGTCCTCGAAGCCGCCGTCGGCGTGCTCTCCCGCCGCCCGACCGCCCACCTCGACGAGATCGCCCGCGCCGCGGGCATCAGCCGCGCCACCCTGCACCGGCTCTTCCCGGGCCGGGACGCGCTGATCGGCGAGGTCGGCATGCTCGCGCTCCGGCGGCTGGCCGCGGCGCTCGACGCCTCCGGGGTCGACGAGGGCGACGCGCACGCCGCGCTGCGGCGGCTGATCGACGCGATCGTCCCCGACGCCATGCTCTGCGCCTACCTGACCGGCGAGAGCCAGCTCTACGACGACGAGGCGGTCAACGATCTCTGGGAGGCCCAGATGGCCCGGCTGCACGCGCTCTTCCTGCGCGGACAGCAGCAGGGGGTCTTCCGGATCGAGCTCTCCGCGGCCTGGCTCAGCGAGGCCTTCTTCGACCTGCTCGCCGGAATCGGCTGGGCCGTCCAGGACGGCCGGCTGGCCCCGCGCGACGCCACCTTCTCGCTCGCCGAGCTGTTCCTCGGCGGCGCCCTGCGCGCCCCGCGACCGCACTGATCCCCACTCCCCCGTCCACAGCACCCCGGACCGGAAACCGGACACCGATACCCATGAGCAGCACCGTCCTCCTCCAGCCCCGCCAGCGCTGGACCGGCCTCGCCGTCCTCGTCCTGGCCGTCACCCTGGTCGCCGTCGACGCGACCGTCCTGTCCCTGGCCATCCCCTCGATCAGCGAGACCCTGCGCCCCAGCGGCACCCAGCTGCTGTGGATCGGCGACGCCTACTCCTTCGTGCTGGCCGGCCTGCTGGTCTCGATGGGCTCGCTCAGCGACCGGATCGGCCGCAAGCGGCTGCTGCTGGCCGGTGCCACCGCGTTCGGCGCCGCCTCGCTGCTGGCCGCGTACGCGCCGACCGCCGGCTGGCTGATCCTGGCCCGGGTGCTGCTCGGCGTGGCCGGGGCGACCATCATGCCGTCCACCCTCTCGCTGATCCGCACGCTGTTCCCCGACGACCGGGAGCGGGCCACCGCGATCGGCATCTGGGGCGCCGCGGCGTCCGCCGGCGCCGCGCTCGGCCCGGTGGTCGGCGGTGTGCTGCTGGAGCACTTCTGGTGGGGCTCGGTGTTCCTGCTGAACATCCCGGTGCTGGTGCTGCTGCTGGTCTTCGGCGCCTGGCTGCTGCCGGAGTCCAGGGACCCGAAGCCGGGTCGCTGGGACGTGCTGAGCGTGCTGCTGTCGCTCGCCGGTGTGATCGGCGTGGTCTACGCGATCAAGGAGGCCGCGGCGCACGGCGTCGTCCGCTGGGACGTGCCGGTGACGGGCCTGCTCGGCGCGCTGGCGCTGGTCGCCTTCGTCCGCCGCCAGCTGCGGCTGGAGACCCCGCTGCTGGACGTCCGGCTCTTCGGCGACCGGCGCTTCACGGCCGCCGTGCTGGCCTCGCTGATCGCGCTGGTCGGCCTGTCCGGCATCGTCTTCGTGACCTCGCAGTACCTGCAGCTGGTCCGCGGCTACCCGCCGCTGAAGGCGGGCCTGGCCGAGCTGCCGGCCTTCGCCGGCGCGATAGCCGGCGGTCTGCTGACCGCCCGGCTGGTGCGCCGGACCGGCGCCCGCACGGCGCTCACCCTCGGCCTGCTGGTGATGGGCGTCGGGATCGGCCTGCTCGGCTGGATCCAGCAGGACACCACCTACCTGGTGCTGGCCGCCGCCTTCCTGCTGGTCGGCACGGCCGAGGGCGTGGTCTACACGCTGGGCGCGGACCTGGTGCTGGGCGCCGCCCCCGCCGACAAGGCCGGCGCCGCCTCGGCGGTCTCCGAGACGGCGTACGAGCTGGGCACCGCGCTCGGCATCGCCCTGGTCGGCTCGGTGGTCGGCGCGCTGTACGCGGGCCGGCTGGCCGTCCCGGCCGGGACGGACCCGGCGGCGGCCGCGCAGGCCGGCGAGTCGCTGGGCGGCGCGGTGGAGGTGGCCCACGGGCTGCCGGACACCCTGGCCGGTCCGCTGCTGGCGAGCGCCAGGGAGGCGTTCGTGCACGGCGTGAACGTGGCCGGGATGCTGGCGGCCGCGCTGCTGTTCGGCGCGGCGGTGCT
>NZ_BAAAKJ010000228.1:10513-21636 GCF_039527695.1 Kitasatospora putterlickiae | reverse complement strand
AACCGGCGGCCGACGAGCCCGCCGGCACCGCCTACCGGGCGAGCCTCGCCCGGGCGCGGGAGCGGACCGGCCCCGGCACCAGCGGCAGGAGCCGCGGCCGCAGCGCGCGCCGGAGAAGGCGAACGCCTGACCGGCCGGGCCCGGGACGGTCACACGGTGCCGAAGGGGAGCTCCAGCTCCGCCCAGACCACCTTGCCGTCCCGGGTCAGCCGGCTGCCCCAGCGGTGGGCGAGCTCGCTGACCAGGAACATGCCCCGGCCGCCCTCGTCCTGCTCGGCGAAGGGACGCAGCTGGGGCGCCTGCCCGCCGGCGTCGGCGACCTCGACGGTGAGCACCCGGTCCCGGAAGAGCCGCAGCCGGCGCGGGGCGTCGGCGTGCAGCAGGGCGTTCGTCACCAGCTCGCTGACCAGCAGCTCGGCGTAGTCGGACAGCGCGCCCAGGCCCCAGGCGTCGAGCGCGGCGCGGGTGAAGCGGCGGGCCGTGCCGGGCAGCCGGCCGCCGCCGGTGAGCGGCAGGGTGGCGACCCGGTCGGCGGGCAGCGGCAGCACCCGGGCCATGATCATCGCGATGTCGTCGTCGCTGCCGCCGCTGACCAGCGCGCCGAGCACGGCGTCGCAGCTCTCCTCCAGGGTCCGGCCGGGTCCTGACAGGGTGCGGGCCAGCAGGTCGATGCCCTCGTCGAGGTCCTGGCCGCGCCGTTCCACCAGGCCGTCGGTGTAGAGGGTGACCATGCCGCCCTCGGGCAGCGAGAACTCGACCGACTCGAAGGCCACCCCGCCGACGCCGAGCGGTACGCCGGGCGGCATCTCGACCCGGCGGGGCGTGCCGTCGGGGGCGACCCAGACGGGCGGCAGGTGGCCGGCCGAGGCGACCTGGAGGGTGCGCTCCAGCGGGTCGTAGACGGCGCAGATGCAGGTGGCGAACTGGCCCTCGCCGATGCCGGAGGCCGTCTCGTCGAGCCGGGTGAGCACCTGCTCGGGCGGCATGTCGAGGGTGGCCAGGGTGCGGGCGACGGTGCGCAGCTGTCCCATCGTGGCCGCCGCCCGGATGCCGTGGCCCATCACGTCGCCGACGACCAGGGCGACCCGGCCGCAGGAGAGCGGCACGACGTCGAACCAGTCGCCGCCGACCTCGCTGGTGACGCTGGAGGGCAGGTAGCGGTAGGCGATCTCCAGGCCGAGGGTGCGGTGGATCTCCTGGGGCAGCAGGCTGCGCTGGAGGGTGAGCGCGGTCTCCCGCTCGCGCCGGTAGAGCCGGGCGTTGTCGATGGCGAGGGCGGTGCGGGCGACGAGTTCCTCGGCGAGCGCGACGTCGGCGGCGGTGAAGGGCTCGGGGTTGCGCATCCGGATGAACTCGGCGCCGCCGAGGACCATGCCCCGGGCGATGACCGGCAGCATCAGATAGGAGTGGATGCCGGCCGCGAGGCCCGGGGCGACCCGGTCCGGGCTGGCGACCAGGCCGCGCAGCACCTCCTCGTCGACGCGGGCGCGCAGCAGCGGGCGCCCGCTGCGCAGACACTCGGTGTAGCTGCGGCCCGGCGCGTACTCGGAGAGCTCGCCCACGACGTCGACGGCGTGCGCCAGCCCGGTCTCGTAGGCCTCGCCGACCGCGACGGCGCGCAGCATCGCGCCGCGGTCCTCCGGGATGGGGGTGGGTTCGGCGCCGCGCAGCACGGTTTCCAGCAGGTCGACGGTGGCGAAGTCGGCGAAGCGCGGGACGACGGCCTCGATGAGTTCCTCGGCGGTGCGCTGGAGGTCGAGGGTGGTGCCGATCCGGGCGGTGGCCTCGGCGATGGTGGCGAGGCGTTCCTGGGCGCGGGCGGCGCGGGCCTCGGCCTGGAAGCGCTCGGTGACGTCGATGATCGAGGAGCAGACGCCGAAGACCCGGCCGGTGGAGTCCTCCAGCCGGAAGTAGGAGGCGGACCAGGCGCGGTCGCGGCGGGGGTCGCCGGGGACGCGGCCGTGCGAGCGGGCGTCGACCACGGGCCGGCCGGTGGCCAGCACCTGCTTCATGATCTGTTCTATCTCGGTGCTGTTGATGCCGGGCAGGATGCCGCTGATCCGGCGGCCGAGGTGGTCGGCGACGGGCAGGCCGTTCATCCGGGCCAGTGACTCGTTGAGCCGGACGTAGCGCAGCTCGGTGTCGTAGACGGCCATGCCGATCGGGGACTGGCCGAAGATGCCGTCGAGGACGGCGAGGTCGGCCTCCACCCGGTGCAGGGCGGCGATGTCGGAGGCGGTGGCGAGCAGCAGCAGGACGCCGCCGGGGCCGGCGATCGGGTAGGTGCGGAACTCCAGGTCGACGGTGCGGCCGTCGCGGTGGCGGACCGGGACGATGCCGGACCAGCCCTTGCCGCCGAGGATGCGTTCGAAGAGCTCCAGGACCTCGGGGCGGTCGCTGTCGTCGGTGAGCAGCCGGGCGGCGTGGCTGCCGACGGCCTCCTCGGCGGTCCAGCCGAGCAGGGTCTCGGCGTCCTCACTCCAGTGCAGGATCAGCCCGTCGTCCTGGAGCAGGGCGGTGGCGAGCGGGACGAGGCGATGGCCGTCCAGGCGTGCGGGGCTGGCGCCGGCTCCGGGGCCGGTGGCGTTGGTGGCGTCCCACTCGTCTCTCCGCATGATCAGGCTGTACCCCGGTTCGGATCGTGCCCGGCCGGGCGGTCCTCGTGGTTCCTTGCGGCCGGGGTTCTTCTCCAGACTGCACGGACATCGTCCGCCCGGCGACCCCTTGGTAAGGGGGACCGGTCGTCCAGGTGTACGGGCGTCATGGGCCTATCGGCCGCAGCGTACTCTCCGGAAGGCCCGCCCACTGCCGGATCACCCCGGATCGTCGGGCGCCGCCGTCGGTGAGCGGGTCGGCGGGGCCGCGTCCGCGGGCCGTGGCACGGGGGTGGCCGGTCATCCGCGGCGGCGGTCGCGTCCGTGCGGGGCCGGTGCCGAGCGGTCCTGGCGGACGGTGGTGGGGGCGGTGCGGCCGGTCCGGGGGCGGCCGCACCGGTGGACGGCGGGCGGCGGGTTCAGCGGGCGGCGGCGGCCTCGCGCTCGCGCAGCTCGCGGCGGAGGATCTTGCCGGCCGGGGACTTCGGGACGGCGTCCAGGAACTCCACCGCGCGCACCTTCTTGTACGGCGCCACCTGTCCGGCCACGAAGGCGGCCACCTCCTGTTCGGTGAGCGCGCTGCCGGGGGCCCGGACCACGAAGGCCTTGGGGCACTCGGTGCCCTCGTCGTCGCACACCCCGATCACCGCGGCGTCGGCGATCTGCGGGTGGCTGAGCAGCAGCGCCTCCAGTTCGGCGGGGGCGACCTGGTAGCCCTTGTACTTGATCAGCTCCTTGACCCGGTCGACGATGTGCAGGTAGCCGCGCTCGTCGACGAAGCCGATGTCGCCGGTGTGCAGCCAGCCCTCGGCGTCGACGATGGCGGCGGTGTCGGAGGGGCGGCCGAAGTAGCCCTTCATCACCTGCGGGCCGCGGATCAGCAGCTCGCCGCTCTCGCCGGTGCCGAGGTCGGCGCCGGTGCCGTCGAGGGCGGTGACCCGCAGTTCGGTGGAGGGCACCATCCGGCCGACCGAGCCCGGCGAGGGGTCGGGGTCGGTCGGGTCCATCACATGGCTGACCGGGGAGAGCTCGGTCATGCCGTAGCCCTGGAGGAGGTGGGTCAGGCCGAGGCGGCGGGCGCAGGCCTCGGCGTGCTCGTCGTCCAGCGGGGCGGCGGCGCACAGCAGGTACTCCACCGAGGAGAGGTCGTACCGCTCGACGACCGGGTTCGTGGCGAGGGCGAGCACGATCGGCGGGGCCACGAGCAGGGACTGCACGCGCTGCTCCTGGACGGTGCGGCAGAACTGCTCCAGGTCGAAGCGGGGCAGCACGACGACGGTGGCGCCGCAGCGCAGCGGCTGGTGGAGCAGGGCGGCGAGGCCGTAGATGTGGAAGAAGGGCAGCACGGCGAGCAGTCGTTCGCCGGGCTTGGGGCGGAAGACGGCGTCGGTCTGGGCGAGGTTGGTGGCGATCGAGCGGTGGGTGAGCATCACGCCCTTGGGCAGGCCGGTGGTGCCGCTGGAGTAGGGCAGCACGGCGACGGCCTCGGCCGGGTCGAGGGTGAGCTCGGGCGCGGGGCCGGTGGCGGCGAGCAGGTCGGCGAGCGAGAGGTGGCCCTCGGCGCCGTCCAGGACGACGATCCCGGCGAGCGGGCGGGCCTCGGTGGCGAGCTTCTCGGCGGCGGCGCGGGCGGTGGACAGGAAGGGTGAGACGGTGATCAGCCAGCGGGCACCGCTGTCGACGAGCTGGCCGGCGAGTTCGCCGGGGGTGGTGAGCGAGGAGACGGGGGTGACGGTGGCGCCGGCCCGGGTGGCCCCGAAGAAGGCCATCGGGTAGCGGATGCTGTTGGGGCTGAACAGGGCCACCACGTCGCCCTGGCGGACCCCCGCTTCGGCGAGTCCGGCGGCCACCCGCCGTACGGCGTGGGCGAGTTGCGCGTAGCTGACGGTCTCGCCGGTGATCCCGTCGATGAGGGCGGGCCGGTCGCCGAGGAGTTCGGCCTCGCCGAGCACGGCGTCGTGCAGGGCGAGGTCGACGATGCCGACGTCCGGGAACTCGCTGTGGAACACCAAGGCGTGCCTCCTGTGCGGTAGTTGGCGCGGGGCGGTACGGCCGGCTGGAGGTCGTGGGCGACCGGCCGCGCGGCGTGCGGGACAGGAGCATACGGACAGTGGGCGCCCGGTGCGCCCCAGTGACGGACGTTTGGCGGAGCGCGCGGGGCGCAGGGGTGGCGCGGACCGGTGAACGTCGAGGTGGGGACGGGTCGACAGGGGCACCCGGTCGGGGGTCCCGGTCAGATGTCAGAACGATGATGCGACGATCCGTTCGAGACTCCGCCGGGCCGCTCCTTCCTCCCGGGCCGCCGAGGTCCGGATCCACCGAGCCTGCCCGGTTGGTTCAACGGCCGGGCGAACGCGGGCCACTGATCACCCGTCCCACGTCACCCCCCGTGCCAGGACCGCCACAGCGCCGCGTAGCCCCCGTCGGCCGCCAGCAGCTCGTCATGGCTTCCCAGTTCGGTGATCCGGCCGCCGTCCATGACCGCGACGCGGTCCGCGTCGTGGGCGGTGTGCAGGCGGTGGGCGATGGCGATCACGGTGCGGCCCTTGAGCACGGCCGCCAGCGAGCGTTCGGTGTGCCGGGCCGTGGCCGGGTCGAGCAGGGAGGTCGCCTCGTCCAGGATCAGCGTGTGCGGGTCGGCCAGGACGACGCGGGCCAGGGCCAGCTGCTGGGCCTGCCGGGCGTCCAGGTGGTGTCCGCCGGCGCCGAGTGCGGTGTCCAGGCCGTCGGGCAGCTCGTCCGCCCAGTCGACCTCGACGGCTGCCAGGGCCGCGTGCAGCTCCTGGTCGGTGGCGTCGGGCGCGGCGAGCCGGAGGTTGTCCCGGACGGTGCCGAGGAAGACGTGGTGCTCCTGGGAGACCAGCACGACATGGCGGCGCAGCCGGTCCGGGTGCAGTTCGGCGACGGGCACCCCTCCCACGGTCACCCGGCCGGTGCGCGGCGCCTCCGCCCCGGCCAGCAGCCGGCCCAGGGTGGACTTCCCCGCCCCCGAGGGGCCGACCACCGCCAGCCGCTCGCCCGGGCGGACCGTCAGGTCGACGCCGTGCAGGACGTCCCGTTCCCCCTGGTAGGCGTACCGGACGCCGACCACGTCGATCCGCTCGTCCACCGGCCGCGCGTCGCCGGTCACGGGCGGCGCCTCGATCCGGCCGACGCCCTCGACCCTGGCGAAGGAGGCGTTGCCGCGCTGGAGCTGGTCGAGCCAGAGCAGGACCTTGTCCAGCGGCTCGGCGAGCCGCCAGACGTAGAGGGCGCAGGCGACGACGGCGCCGACGCTGACCGCGCCGCTGCCGCGCAGGGCGCCGCCGAGCAGCAGGACGGCGGCGACCGGGGCGACGTACGAGAACTCGACGACCGGGAAGAGCACGCTGCGCAGGTACAGCGTGTGGGTGCGGGTGACCCGGCAGCGCTCGATCGCCTCGGCGGCGGCGGCGATCCGGCGCTCCTCCAGGCCCAGCGCCTCGACGGTGCGGGCCCCGGCGGCGGTGGAGCCGAGCACGTCGGCGAGCCCGGAGGCGGCGTCGCCCTCGGCGAGGTAGCCGGCGTGGGCGCGGCGCAGGTACCAGCGGACGGCGACGGCGATCCCGGACAGGCAGAGCGTTCCGCACAGGCCCAGCAGCGGGTTGATCGCGAGCATCGCCGCCAGGATGAAGACGACCTGGACGAGCGCCACGGTGACCTCGGGCGCGGCGTCGCGCAGGGTGGTGCCGACGGTGGCGACGTCGGCGGTGCCCCGGGTCATCAGGTCGCCGGCGCCCGCGCGCTCGACCACCGGGGCGGGCAGGGCGAGCGCCCGTTCGACGAACCGCTCGCGGATCCGGGCCAGGGTGCGTTCGCCGAAGCGGTACCCGGTGTACCGGGCGAAGCGGCCGAGCAGCAGGTGCGCCAGCGCGAAGCCGAGGATGCCGAGGGCGAGGCGGTCGACGTGCTCGGGCCCGGCCCCGGCCCTGACGTCGTCGATGATCCGGCCGAGCAGCCAGGGGCCGCCGAGCCCGGCGGCCGCGGCCAGTCCGTTGAGGGCCAGCATCGCGGCGAACGCGCGCCCGTCCTGGCGGATCAGCCGTCCGGCGGCGCGGCGGGCCTCGGCGGCGGCGGCGATCGGCAGCCGTCCGTGGGGCGGCTGCGGCCGGGCGGTCATCGGGCGGCCTCCTCGGGGCGGTTGGGCCCGGTGGCGGCGTCGGGGTCACCGTCGCCGCGTGCCACCAGGGCGCGGTAGCCGGGCTCCGCGGCGAGCAGGTCCCGGTGCGGACCGGCGGCCACCAGGTGGCCGTCGGCGAGGTAGCAGACGGTGTCGGCCCGTTCCAGCAGCACCGGCGAGGTGGAGGTGAGGGCGGTGGTGCGCCCGTCGCGCGCCCGGCGCAGCCCGGCGGCCATCGCCGCCTCGGTGTGGGCGTCCACGGCGGAGGTGGGCTCCACCAGCAGCAGCACCTCGGGGTCGGCCAGCAGGGCGCGGACCAGTCGCAGCCGCTGGCGCTGGCCGCCGGAGAGGTTGGCGCCCTGGGCCTCGACCGGCGTGTCGAGGCCGTCGGGCAGCGCCCGCACGATGTCCGCGGCGGCGGCGTCCCGCACGGCCCGGGCGATGGCCGCGTCGGTGTGCTCCGAGCGGCCGCCGACCACCGCGCGCAGCGGGCCGGAGAAGAGGTCGGCGTCGTTGTCCGCCACCACGATCCGGCGGCGGACCTCGGCCAGGGCGACGTCAGCGAGCGGGACGCCGCCCCAGGTGGCGGCGGACTCGCGGTACCGGCCGAGCCGGTCGAGCACGGCGGCGGACTCGGCCGGGCGGGCGCTGACGATCGCGGTCAGCCGCCCCGGGGCCACCGCCACGCCGGAGTCGGGGTCGTGCAGGGCCGACGGGGTGCCGGGGGCCGGGCGGAGCGTCGCGGCGTCCTCGACGGCGGGTCTGAGGCCGAGCACGCGGACCACCCGTCCGGCGGCGACCAGGCCCCGGGTGAGGTCGTACCCGCCCTCGATGAAGAAGGAGACCGGCACCACCAGGACGGCGACGTAGCCGTAGACGGCGACCAGCGTGCCGACGGTGATGGTGCCCTCGGCGGCCATCCGGGCGGCCAGCCAGGTCACCAGGGCGAGGAAGAGCGCGGGCAGGCCGACCGCGAGCGCCTGGATCCAGCTGGTCACGGCGCCGACCCGGTAGCCCTCGTCCCGCAGGCCGCGCGAACCGTCGCGGTAGCGGGCGGCCAGCGGTTCCTTGCCGCCGATGCCGTTGAGGACGCGCATGCCGCCGACGATGTCCCCGATCCGGGCCGTCAGCACGCCCTGCCGCTCGCGGTACTCCGACTCCGCGCCCTGGAGCCGCCCCAGCAGCGGTCCGACCACCAGCGCGAGCAGGGGCACGCCGAGCAGGACGACGGCCGCGAGCGGCACGGAGACCGACAGCAGCAGTCCGGCCGCCACCAGGTAGGCGATGACGGCGCCGACGCCGGGGCCGGTGATCGTCAGCGTCTGGCTGATCCGGGCGACGTCGCCGGTCCCGATGCTCACCACCTCGCCGACCGAGACCTTCCGGGGCAGCGCCGCCCCCAGCCGGGTGGCGTGCGCGACCACGACCTTGACCGTCCGGAAGGTCGCGTCCATCCGGACCCGGGTCATGGTGCGGTGGCGCATGATGCCCAGCCAGGCGTTGAGCAGCGCGACGCCGACCAGCGCGGCCACCCAGCCGGCCAGGACCCCGGTCCGTCCCGGCTGCAGTCCGTCGTCGATCGCCCGCGCCATGAGGTACGGCGGCAGCATCAGGCAGACCGTCCAGCAGGTGCCGAGCACCGCGCCGCCCGCCACCCGCCGCCGCTGGCTGACGGTCAGCCACCACAGGTAGCGCGCCGCGCTCCGGTGGTCCGGAGTGCCCGGATCGGCGTACGAGTCCATCACGCGCGTCCCCCTTGAGCCGGGATGAGGGTGTCCCACTGGGCACGGGTCGGGCCGTCGTGGTGGGGGGTGAAGTCGGGGCGGGAGGCGAGCCAGGCGGTGAGGTGGCGGTCGACCTCGTCGGTGCCGTAGGCGACGTCGGGGGTGCTGAACAGGTGGCGGACGCGGGCGCGGGCGCGCATCACGACGGGGTCGTCGAAGGCGCAGGCGGCGAGCGCGGCGGCCCGGCGGTCCGGGGGCGGCGGGTTGTCGCCGAGGCGCTGCTCGTTGGCGCGGTCGGCGGCCACCTGGGCGTCGAACCACGGGCGCAGCGTCCCCGCCGCCCAGGCGTGGTACGGCGTGGGGTCCGCGGCGATCCGGTCGGCCCGGGTGGCGAGGTGGCGGGCGGCGACCAGGCCGAAGGAGACGCCGTGGCCCGAGGTGGGGTTGGTGTGGACGAGGCTGTCCCCGAGGTTGACCAGGCCGGTGACGACCGGTCCGTCGCCGTCCGCGAGGGAGGTCCAGCGGTTGTCCAGGCCCGCCATCGCCAGGACCGGCGACCGCGGTTCGGGGGCCAGGTCGAGCCAGGCGGCGGTGGCGGGGAAGCGGCGGGCGGCGGCCTCGAACACCGCGGGGTCGGTGAGCGCGCCGCGGGTCGGGTCGCCGGTGGAGAGCATCAGGTTGACCGCGAAGGTGTCGTTGTCGGACGGGAAGACGCCGGCCAGCGCGAACGGCGAGGAGGAGCCGGGCTTCACCCGCCCGGGCCCGCGCGGGCCGTCGGGCCGCAGGCGGTACCAGCGGCACAGGTAGGCGAGCCCGGTGCGGTGGCTGTCGACCACCGGTGGGCGGCAGCCGGCCGCGACCAGCCAGGCGGGCACCGGCGAGCGGCGTCCGGCGGCGTCGACGACGAGGTCCGCCCGGTGCGTCGCGGTGCCCACCCGCACGCCGGTGACCCGGCCGGGGCGGCCCGGCGCGACCGTGAGGCCGCTCACCCGGCAGCCGCGCCGCACCTCGATGGCGGGCTCCCGCCGTACCGCCGCGACCAGGGCGGCCTCCAGCACGATGCGGCGGGTGCGCAGCGTCACCAGGTCCTCGTCACCGGCCCGGTGCGGCGGGTGCTCGTCGAACCAGTCGAAGTCGTGGTGCTCGCGGGCCCCGCGGGCCAGCATGTCGGCGTGGACGTCGGGGAGTTCGGCGCGCAGGACGATGCGCGAGAGCCCGAGGAACGAGTGCGGCTGGACGGCCTGCGGGACGCGGGGGCGGTCCCAGTGGAAGAAGTCCCGGTGCAGGTCCTCGCCGGCCTCCCGGATGTCCTGGTCGAACAGCGTGACCGGGTGTCCCCGCCGTCCGAGCATGAGTGCCGCCCCCAGACCGCCGATGCCCGCGCCCATCACCGCAACTCGCGCCACAAGCTCCCCTTTTCGCGTCGTGTTGCAAGATGATCTTACTGGCAGTTGATCGCTGCTCGACAAGCGGTCCGGCCGGTCCCTTCCGGCGGTACGCGTGACGAGTGGCGGGGCCGGCGGGCAGGATGGGGCTCATGTGCGGTCGCTTCGTCTCCACCACCACCCCGTCCGATCTGGCGGACCTGTTGCGCGCCACCGTGTGGCCGGCGACGGAGGCGCTGGCACCGTCCTGGAACGTGGCGCCGACGGACCAGGTGGCGAGCGTGCTGGAGCGGGTCGACCGGGAGACCGGGGAGATCGTCCGGCAGGTCCGGTCGCTGCGGTGGGGGCTGGTGCCGTCCTGGTCCAAGGACCCGGGCGCCGGGGCGCGGATGATCAACGCCCGGGTGGAGACGGCGCACGAGAAGCCCGCGTTCCGCAAGGCGTTCAGGGAACGGCGGTGCGTGGTGCCGGCGGACGGGTACTTCGAGTGGCGGCCGGTCCCGGCGGCCGAGGGGCGCAAGGCGTACAAGCAGCCGTACTACCTGCACCGGCCGGACGGCGGACTGCTGCTGATGGCCGGGCTCTACGAGTTCTGGCGCGACCGCACGGTGGCGCACGACGACGACCCGGCCGCGTGGCTGGTCACCTGCACCGTGCTGACCACCGAGGCGACCGACGCGGCCGGGCGCATCCACGACCGGATGCCGGTCACCCTCGCCCCGGACGCGGTGGACGCCTGGCTGGACCCCGCCGCCACCGACCCCGGCGAGGTGCGCGACCTGCTGCACGCGCCGTCCGGCGAACTGCTGGTGCGGCCGGTGGCCACCGCCGTCAACAGCGTCCGCAACGACGGCCCGCGGCTGCTGGACCCGGTCGAGGACCCGCTGCCGGAGGTCACCGGGGGCCACTACGCGTAGGGGCCGTGGAACGGCGCTTCTATGGCGGATCCGCGTTGTTCTTAGACTGGCCGGATGGAGGACATCGACGCGATCGCGGTGCTGCAGGACCCGGTGCGCCGCCGGCTGTACGAGTACGTGGCGGCCCAGGGCCGCGAGGTCGGCCGCAACGAGGCCGCCGAGGCGGCCGGGGTGGCGCGCACGCTCGCCGCGCACCACCTGGACCGGCTGGCCGAGGCCGGGCTGCTGGAGACCGGCAGCCGCCGGCTGACCGGCCGTTCGGGCCCGGGGGCGGGCCGCCCCGCCAAGGTGTACACCCGGGCGCGGGCGGAGCGGTCGGTGTCGCTGCCCGCCCGCGACTACCGCACCGCCGCCCGGCTCGCCCG
>NZ_BAAAKJ010000228.1:3855-10494 GCF_039527695.1 Kitasatospora putterlickiae | reverse complement strand
TGGCTGGAGGGCGTCACCACGGTCGGCCTGACCAGCGGCGCCTCGGTGCCGGAGGTCCTGGTCGAGGGCGTGCTGGAGTGGCTGGCCGCGCGCGGCTACGAGCCGTACCCCGTGGAGGACTCCGCGGGGCCGGTCGTGCGGATGCGCAACTGCCCGTTCCACGCCGTCGCCGAGCGCTTCCCGCCGTTGGTCTGCGGCATGAACCTCGCGCTGCTGGAGGGGCTGCTCGGCGCGGACGGCCCGCTGCGCGCCCGGATGGATCCCCGGCCCGGGGAGTGCTGCGTGGTGGTCGAGGCTTCTAAAAACAATACTGATTGACATAGAAAACGCGGCCGTGCTGGGATGAGCCATGACCTCACCCCCGGCCGCGCCCGCCGCCCACCTCGCGCAGTTCAACGTCGCCACGCTCAGCCACCCGATCGACGACCCCCGGATCGCCCCGTTCGTCGAACAGCTGGACCCGGTCAACGCCGCCGCCGAGGGCGCGCCCGGCTTCGTCTGGCGGCTCGTCGAGGACGGGGCCGCCGACGCCACCGGGCTGCGCCCGGCCGGCGCGAACGTCATCGTCAACATGTCGGTGTGGGAGAGCCAGGAGGCCCTGTGGGACTTCACCTACCGCAGCGGGCACCTGGACGTGGTGCGACGGCGCCGCGAATGGTTCCAACGGCACGTCGAGGCGCACCTGGCGCTCTGGTGGGTGCCCGCCGGGCACCGGCCGGGCCTGGACGAGGCGATGGAACGGCTGGCGGACCTGCGGGCCAACGGGCCGTCACCGCGCGCGTTCACCTTCGCCTCCCCGTACCCGGCGGCCGACGCCGTTGTCAGTGCCACGCGCTAACGTTCCGGGCATGTCGATCACCGCACACCTGCGCGGCTCGGTGAAACTGCCGGGTGGCGCCGCACTGATCAGCGGCTCCGCGCTCGAACGCCGGGGGGACGGGTCGCGCCGCGCGCTGCTCCGGCACGGGGGCGAGCTGGCGGTCCACGAGCTGGAGGGGCTGTTCGCCGGGGAGCGCACGCCGGCCGCCGTCTTCCCGCTGCTCTGGCCGGCGTGGCCGCACGGCGGCCAGTCCGTGAGCCCCGACGGGCGGTTCGCGGTGTTCGCGGGCCAGCGCGCCGTGCGGGCGGTGGCGCGGAACGGCACGACGCTGTGGGAGTACCCGCACGCCTGCTGGGGACACCCGGACGGCCACCCGCACACCGGCGACGCGCAGGAGGTGTGCGCCGGGTGGGAACACGGCTCGTGCCTGGTCTCCGACGACGGCCGGCTGGTCTGGGCGCACGTCGCCTCCGTCCCGGCGGCACGGGACCACCGGGACCACCAGGAGCACTGGGTCGTCCTGGACGCCCGGGACGGCGGGGAGTCGGCCCGCCTGCCGCTGCCGGACAGCGAGTCCTCCGGCTCGCACCAGCTCTCCCACCCGGACGGCGCGCACATCGGCCTCGCCATCGGCATGGGCCAGGACGGCGCCCTGCTCCACTGGGCCCGCCTCGACGGCGCGGAACTCAGCGGCTGGGACCTCAACCACGACCTGGACCGCGTCCTGGCGGACATCCACCCGGGCCACCCCGGGTTCCTGACGGTCGAGCACGGCGGCGGGGACCTGCGGCTGCACGCGCTGGACGGCACCGTGCTCGCCCAGCGGGAGCCCGGCCAGGGCGAGGACGAGGACCCGCCCTGCTGGGACCACGACTGCGGCTTCGTCGACGCCGGCACCGTCCTCGCCTCGACCCTGGACTGCGCCGACGATCCGGCGGACGGGCGGCACTGGCTGCTGGACGCCCGCACCCTGGAGACACGCGGGAGCGTCGACTACCCCGGCGGCCCCGCCGACGGCTACGCGCGCCCGCTCGGGGACGGCACCTGGCTGACGTACGACGACGCGGACGGGACCCTCAACCGGTGGGGCGTGACGCCGATGTGAGCGGGTCAGGCGGATCGGTCGAGCGGGAGGGCCATCTCCAGTTCACGGGCGGCCGGGTCGAGCGGGTAGGCCTTGGTGGCGCCGGTGAAGTCGAAGCCGCGGCGGCGGTAGAAGCCGGCGGCGCGGGCGTTGTCCTCGTGCACGGTCAGGACGAGGCGCCGTGCCCCGGCCTGGTCGCGCGCCCAGGCGACGACGGCGTCCAGCAGCCGGTCCGTCACCCCGCGCTCGCGGCCCCGGTGCTCCGGCGCGACCCAGACGCCGGCCAGCATCGCCGTGCCGGGCTCGGGCGTGCGGCCGATCATCGTGCCGATCCACTCCCCCGGCGTCCCCGTGACGGCGACCAGGCCGACGGCACCGGGCTCGTTGACCTTGCGGACCCGGGACCGCCACTCCTCCTCGCCGTGGGCGAGCGCGGTCTCATGGGTCTCCAGGAAGGCCATGGGCGTGTCGAGCAGCTGCGCGAGGCGCACCTCCCGCATCCGCTCCCAGTCCGCCGGGCCGATCCGCTCGATGCGGTAGTCCATGGCCGTGCCTCCCCGTGATGATCACCGTTCCTGCGGCTCAGCAGCATAGGCCACCGACGACCGGCTCCGGCAGGGCGTCGGCGCAGGTCAGGGGCGGCGCGGGCGGATAGGGTGCGGGAGCGGCGCGCACCCGCCGCCGACAGTCCGCCGAAGGAGCCCGCCATGCCGACCGACCCCGCCGCCGAAGCCGCCGAGCCGTCGATCGCACGGTTCGGGCTGGGCACCGCGGCCGTCGGCCGGCCCGGGTACATCACGCTCGGCCGCGACCTGGACCTGCCCGCCGAGCGCACCGTCGAGGCCCTGCGGGAGCGCACCCACGCCCTGCTCGACGCCGCCTTCGCGGCCGGGGTGCGCTACTTCGACACCGCCCGCTCGTACGGGCGCGCGGAGGAGTTCCTCGGCGCCTGGCTCGCCGCCCGGCCGCAGGAGGCGCGGGAGGTGACGGTCGGCAGCAAGTGGGGCTACACCTACACCGCCGACTGGCGGACCTCCGGCGTTCCGGCGCACGAGGTCAAGGAGCACTCGACGGCGGTGTTCGACCGCCAGGTGGCGGAGACCCGCGCGCTGCTCGGCGGGCCGCCGGACCTCTACCTGGTGCACTCGGTCACCCCGGACAGCCCCGCGCTCACCGACCCCGCGCTGCACGCGCGGCTCGCCTCGCTGGCCGCCGAGGGCGTCCGGGTGGGCCTGTCCACCAGCGGCCCCGGGCAGGCCGCGGCGGTGCGGGCGGCCCTGGAGGTGACGGTCGACGGGCGGCCGCTGTTCGCCGCCGTGCAGTCCACCTGGAACCTGCTGGAGCCCTCCGCCGGCCCCGCCCTCGCCGAGGCCTACGAGGCCGGGTGGCTGGTGGTGGTCAAGGAGGGCATGGCCAACGGCCGGCTCGCCGACCGCAACGCCACCGGCCCGGACACCGCCGCGCTGCGCGCGCTCGCGACCCGCGTCGGCGCGTCCTGCGACGCCCTCGCGCTGGCCGCCGTCGCCGCGCAGCCCTGGGCGGACCTGGTGCTCTCCGGCGCGGCCACCACCGGTCAGCTGGCGTCCAACCTGGAGGCCGTCGGGCTCGCCCCGGGCGCCGACGACCTGGACGGCCTCGCGGAGCTGGCCCAGCCGGCCGAGGAGTACTGGCACACCCGCTCGGCGCTGCCCTGGGCCTGACGGCCGGTCCCGGCCGCGATCCCCTCAGCTCGCGGACCGGCGGACCGTCAGCATGTCCTGGGTGTGCCCGATCGCGTAGCCGCCCTCCGGCCGGGCGAAGTGGCGCTCGACGTAGGCGGCCAGCTCGGCGCGCTCGGGCAGCGGGTCCATGGTGGCCAGGTCGGCCACGTTGATCATGAACTCGGCGACGTCCACCGCCTCGTCCAGCCGGTCGGTCCGGTAGTGCAGGTCGAGGGCCTCGATCGCGTAGGTGTACCGCGGACCGGCCCGCTCCGCGTCCTGGGCCGCCAGTTGCCCGGCCAGCGGGCGCAGGTCGTACCGGACGCCCGTGAAGTGCGCGGCCATCCGCATGCACGGGCTCTCCGGGTTCTGCAGCACCACCAGCAGCGTCCCGCCGGGCGCCACCCAGTCCAGCACCCGCCGCACGGTGGCCGGCCAGTCCGCGGGCGGGACGTAGTAGAGCACGTGCGAGAGGTGGACCAGGTCCGCCGGCCCGGGCGGCTCGGCCGCGTCCACCGGCTCGGACAGGACCAGCGCCCCGGGGCAGGCCAGCCGCAGCTTCTCGCGCATCGAGGCACTGGGCTCGACGGCCACCGTGCGCTCGAAGTACCGCGCCAGGTAGGCGGTGGTGCGCCCCTCCCCCGCGCCCACGTCCAGAAACGTCCGGCGGTGCTCCAGTCCGGCGACCACCTCGCCGAGCCTCGCGTGGGTGAGCGGCTTCTCGTCGGTGCCCGCGAGGAACAGCTCGAACGCCCGGCGGTAGTCCGCGCCGGAGACGTCCAGTACCCGGACCGGACCCGCTCCCGCCGCCCTCGTCCCCGTCTCCGTACCCATCCGACGACCTCCTCCTCGACCGTGTCCCTGCCGGGGCCAGTGCACCCCGGCGCGGCGCCGCACCGGCGCAGGCACGTTCCTGCCCGCGCGTCGCCCCCGCCGTCGCCCCCGCCTGAAGCGGCGCCGCCGACCCTCGCTGGACCTCCGCCGTCCGACGTCCGTGCATGCCGCGGCCATGTCCACGATCGCCGCGCCCGGCACGCTCGGGGCAGCCGGCACCGGGCACACCCCGCCCCCGACCGGCCCCGCCCAGCCACCCCTCCGCACCACCCCGCCGGAAGGAAGACGACCACCCGTGTCCCGTGCCGCCCGCCCCCGCCACTACCTGATGTGCCGTCCGACCCACTTCACGGTCGACTACTCGATCAACCCGTGGATGGAGCCGGCGAAGCCGACCGACGCCGCCCTCGCCGTCGCCCAGTGGGAGCGGCTGCACGAGCTCTTCCTGGAGCTCGGCCACACCGTCGAGCTGATCGAGCCGCTCCCCGGCCTGCCCGACATGGTGTTCGCCGCCAACGGCGCCACCGTCGTCGACGGCACCGCCCTGGTGGCCCGCTTCCGGCACCGCGAGCGCGCCGACGAGGCCCCGGCGTACCTGGAGTGGTTCCGCTCCCGGGGCTACCGGACGGTCGCGCAGGCCGGGTTCGCCAACGAGGGCGAGGGCGACTACCTGCTGGTCGGCGAGCGGATCCTGGCCGGGACGGGCTTCCGCACCGACCGCCGGGCGCACGCCGAGGCGGAGCGGCTGCTCGGCCGCCCGGTGGTCACCCTGGAGCTGGTCGACCCGCGCTACTACCACCTGGACACCGCGCTCGCGGTGCTCGGCGACGACGAGGTCATGTACTACCCGGCGGCGTTCTCGCCGGAGAGCCGGCGCACGCTCGCCGCGCTGTACCCGGACGCCGTGCTCGCCTCCGACGAGGACGCCGCCGTCTTCGGCCTCAACGCCGTCCCGGACGGCCGCCGGGTCGTCCTGCCGGAGGCCGCGGTCGGGCTGGCGGCGCGGCTGCGCGCGCGGGGCTTCGAACCGATCGGGATCGACGTCACCGAGCTGCTCAAGGCGGGCGGCAGCGTGAAGTGCTGCACCCTGGAACTGCGCGGCGCCCCGGCCTGACCCGCCGCGCCCCCCTGGCCCGCCAGGTGCCCTGGCCCGCCGCCGCGCCGTCCGGGCCGCCGGCGAAAGCGGTTGTGCCCCCGCGGCCGCTCAGTGCTACGGTCGACCGGCCGGCCGCGGGACTCCGGTGCGACTTCCGAAACGTGCCCTTAACGCGATGATTCGCAGTTCGTGCCCCCATTCCCCGGCCGGCCCCAGGACACGACAGGGCACGACAGGACACGACGGGGCGCGACAGTGCGCGACTCGGGACGTGCGGAGGGACGGCACCGGACAGTGGAGACCTACGGGGACCTCGTCGCCGCCGAGGACGTGCTGCTGTTCGTCAACGCCGCGATCACCGGCACCGGGCAGCGCGAGTTCCACACCGGGGCGGCCGAGCAGCAGCTCTCGCTGGACTTCCTGCACGAGTACATGCGCGTCAACTACCGGGGCCCGTACGCCGCCGCGCTCGCCCTCGACATCAACGACCACAACGCCGCCCTGATCGTCCGCCGCCTGCTGGAGACCTCCCGCGACGCCACCGGGGAGCAGCGGCGCACCGAGGGCCGGCTGATCGCCCGCCGGCTGGAACTGCTGCCGCCGCAGCGGGTCTACCGGCTGATCGGCGAGCTGCGCCGCGCCAAGGTCAACAACCGCCGCACCCGGGCGATCCTGCGCGACTGGCTCGCCGCGCGCCCCGACCAGACCCTCGACGCCGTCAAGTACCGCGCCGGGCTCAAGCGGGCGCTGCGCCACACCCACCTGCGGCCCGCCGAGCCGGAGACCGGCGACTTCCTGTACGCCCCGGGCCGGCGCGCCAAGTACCAGGCGCCGCTGCTGGACGCCTGGCGGCGCGCCCACCACCAGCAGACCGCCGTCTACGAACTCCCCTACACCGTCGCGGAGTCCTTCGCCCAGCGGCACGGCATCCCGCGGGCCGCCTTCCTGGAGCGCATCGCGCCCCGGCTGACCGCGCTGGAGCGGCTGCGGCTCCAGGAGTCCGCCCGCGCCCACGGAGCCGGCGCCGTCGCCGCCGACCTCACGCGGATGCCGCTCACCCGGCTCGCCTCCTACGTGCTGGGCCTGCCGCCCGGCGACCGGGTCG
>NZ_BAAAKJ010000228.1:1842-3808 GCF_039527695.1 Kitasatospora putterlickiae | reverse complement strand
CCGGTCCGCGCGCGCGGCCGGGGCGGCCGAGGGGAGCTGGGGCCGGGTCACGGCCGTGCTGGACGACAGCTGGTCGGCCTACGGCTCGGGCGTCAAGCGCCGCCGGCCGCTGGCCGCCGCGCTCGCCTGCCACTTCCTGCTGGAGGCGCTGGCCGGCGAGTACACGGCGCTGTGGACCTCCGGGCGCACCGACGCGCTGCTCGCCCGCCCGTCCGGCCCGACCCCGCTCGGCCGCCGCGTGCTGGACGCGCTCGACACCGCGCCGCAGCGGCTGCTGATCGTCTCCGACGGCTGGGACAACGCCCCGCCGGGCCTGGCCGCCGAGGTGCTGCGGGTCTGGCGCACCCGGCTGGACCCGGAGCGCCGGACCAGCGTCGTGCACCTCAACCCGGTCTACGACGCGGAGGGCTTCGACGTCCGCCGCCTCGCCCCGACGGTGCCCACCGCCGGGCTGCGCGACGCCGAGGACCTGCCGGCGCTCGTCGAGTTCGCCCGCTTCGCCGAGGGCCGCACCGACCTCGCGGAGCTGACGGCCCATCTGGCGGCCCGTACCGCACGCTTCCTCGCCCCTCCGGAGGTGTCCCCCCGATGACCGCCGCCCCGGCCTCCTTCCGCCTCGACCTCTCCGGCCTCGACACCCGCCCCGCGCAGGTGTGGGGCGGCGTCCGGCTGGTCCCGCTGGTCCGCCCTGAGCCGATCACCGACCTGCGGCTGCACCAGGAGCTCTACGAGGACGAGTACGCCGCCATCCCCGCCACCCGCCGCACCCACTACCTCTCCTACATCCCCCACGGCTTCGTCGCCGACTGGACCCGCGACGGCACCCCGGCCGCCGCCTACGGCACCCACCTGGGCGCGTCCGCCTCACCCGACCCGCTCCCGGAACGCGTCCGCGTCCGGCCGCCGCGCCGCCTCGCCAAGCGCGCGAGCCGCACCCGGCTGCGCTTCCTGCCGCTGCACCTCGCCCTGGACGGCTACCTCGCGCTGCACTTCGGCGGCCCGGCCGTCGTCTGGGAACAGTGGTCCGATCGGGCCCTGCGACGCGGCCTGTCCCCGCGCGCCGAGGAGGCCTACGCCGGCCACCAGGTGCGCGGCCTCGCCGACGCCCTGCGGGTGTTCGAACTCCACCCCGGCCAGTGCGGCCTGGTCGTGTACGTCGCCGACACGCTCGCCGCCGCCTTCGTCGTCCCGCACCCCGACGACTACCGCGCCCTGCACCACACCCTGCTGCTCGACCTCTACGGCGAGCTGATCCACCACTACGCCACGCTCTCCGCCCCCGTGCCGGACTTCCGCGCCGACCTGCGCACGGCCGGCCCGATCAACTCGGCCGCCGACCTGCGCGCCGCCGTCACCCGCCAGGAACACGCCTGGGCCGCCTTCCACGACACCACCATGGCGGGCGGCCTGCTGAACGCCGCCTACCGGGCCCACACCGTCCGCCGCCTCGACCGCTTCACCCTCACCCGCTTCCTCCCCGGCTTCCGCCCCCGCCAGGAGAACCACATCGGCGAGGCGATCACCGACGACCACGGCCGGATCGCCTACCTCAAGACCTTCCGCCTCTCCGAACCCCAAACCCGCCGCGGCCACCTCCTCGACCGCCTCGCCGCCCACGACTGGCACCTCCCCACCACCGCCACCGCCCTGGGCCTCACCGAACCCGAACTCGCCCTGCGCCTCAACACCGCCGGCTTCAGCGCCCTGCTGCGCTAGCGCCCGGAGGCCAAGGGGGCCGACGGGCGGCCGCCCGTTGCTGACGAATTGCCAGCAACCGCCGCCCGGGTACGGGGCGACCTCCGCGGGCCGGCGCCCGACCCGCTGCGCCGGCACCTGCCACGTGTGGCACCCCACGGGCTGCTGCGGCCCGGCCTGACCGTCCCGCTCGCCCGCTACGGCGAGGTGCACCTGGTGGTGCGCACGCCGCCCGGCTGGGCCGGCGGCGGGCAGCGGTTCGCGCTCACGC
>NZ_BAAAKJ010000228.1:1433-1768 GCF_039527695.1 Kitasatospora putterlickiae | reverse complement strand
GGAGCTGGCCCACCAGGTTCTGGTCCGGCACGATGATCGGCGGGGGGCCGGCCGGACGCCCGCCCGCACCCTCACCCGCATCCCGGCCGGCGGGCGGACGCGGGTGACCGGGCCCCCCGGCGGGATCAGGCGACCTTGGCGCAGAGGGGCTCGGCGGAGCCGTGCTTGATGGTCAGGGTGCGGTAGCCGGTGGCGCCGATGTCGACGGTGTAGTCGCCGTCGACGGTGTAGAGGTCGCGGGGCAGGGTGCCCGCGCCGGCGCCGAAGCCGAGCAGGATCGGGCCGTGGGCGCGCCAGGTCTGCGAGCCGTCGGCGCGGTAGTCGACGTGCGAGCG
>NZ_BAAAKJ010000228.1:0-1428 GCF_039527695.1 Kitasatospora putterlickiae | reverse complement strand
GGCCCGCCGGCGTCGGCGTCGTAGGAGGCGCCGGTGAGGGTGTTGGTGAGCCGCATGACGAGGGCGCCCCGGTAGGCGACGCGGCGGACGGTGCCGTCGGGGTCGGCGGCCAGCACGTGCCGCTCGACCCGGTCGACGACGGGCTCCAGGTGCACCGGGAAGTCGCAGCGGGCGCCGGCCGGCAGGTCGAAGGACGGCGAGGGCCACGGCTCCCAGCCACCGCCGTCGGCGGCACCGGCCGTCGGGGCGGCGGCCAGGGTCGCGGCCAGGGCGGCGACGGCGGTGGCGGCGGCGGTCGCGAGGCGGAGGGGAATGCGCTGCATGACGGGTCTCCTGATGGCGCGTCGGACTGTTCGGCGGCCAGCCTGACAGGGCCCGCTGACCGGATTCTCACCATCGCCCGGCCCGCCCGGCGGCGGCACCGCCGGAACGGGCGCCGTAGGGTGGCCCGCCATGGAGTTCCGACTGCTCGGACCGTTCGAGGCCGACCACCAGGGCGAGCCCGTCCTGGCCGGCGCGCGCCGCCAGGAGCGGTGCCTGCTCGCCGTCCTGCTGCTGGAGGACGGCCGGGTGGTCGCCACCGAGCGGCTGATCGACCTGCTCTGGCACGGCGGCCCGCCCGCCTCGGCGCGCGGCACCGTGCACACGTACATCGGACGGCTGCGCGCCCGGCTGCGCCCGCACGGCGTGGTGATCGACACCCGGCACGACGGCTACGCCCTCGTCCCGGGCCACCACGGCCTGGACGTCCGGGAGTTCCTCGAACTCACGGCCCGCGCCGCCGCCACCGGCGACCCGTCCGAGCGGCTGCGCTGCCACGACCGGGCGCTCGCGCTCTGGCGCGGGCCGCTGCTCGCGGACGTCGCCGACGAGGCGCTGCGCGGGCGGCTCGGCGGGCGGCTGCTGCACCTGCGGCTGTCGGCCCTGGAACAGCGGGCCGAGCTGCTGCTGGCGATGGGCCGGCACGACCGGCTGCTCGCCGATCTCCCGCTGCGCGACGGCGGGTTGGACGGCCTGCCGCCCCGGGAGCGGCTGGTGCGCGCCGCGATGACGGCCCTGTACCGGGCGGGCCGGCAGGGCGAGGCGCTCGCCCTCTACCGGCGGACCCGGCGGACCCTGGTGGAAACGCTGGGCGTCGAGCCGGGAGCCGAACTCACCGCGCTGCACCAGCGGATCCTGCGCGCCGACCCCCGCCTGGACCGGCCGCCGGCGCCACTGTACGCGGTGCGGGTGGGCGAGGAGTGGCTGCCGTGGAGCGCGGGCGGGCACCCGGCGCTGGAGTTCTGCAACACCTTCGCCGGCTGGGGGTCACCGTCGGCACCGCCCGGGTCGGACTGGCTGCGCGGCTACTCGACGCTCGCGGTCTGGGCCGGGCACCAGGACCTCGCGGCCCAGCCGCTGGTCGAGGCGCTGCTCCGGCAGGCGTCC
>NZ_BAAAKJ010000227.1:12139-19327 GCF_039527695.1 Kitasatospora putterlickiae | reverse complement strand
ACGGTGTCACCGGCGTGCACCGGGCCCGCCGTGTCGGCGGTCTTGGTGAGGGTGAGCGTGGCGGCGACGGGCGCGACCGGGAGCTCGACCCGCGCCGGCGGACTCTCCACGGGCTGGCCCTGCGGGCCGAGCGCGTCCGCCAGCGCGGTGTTGGTCAGGTGGCCGAGTTCGACGTCGGCGGCCGTCACGGTGTAGCCCGCCTGACAGGCGGCGACCTCGCCCGGGTTGAGGGCGGTGGGGTCGCAGGTGATGCCGGTGGCGTGGTCGTCCCGCACGGTGAGGCCGTGCACGGCCGTCCCGCCGGTGTTGGTGACGGTGTAGGTGTAGTGGACGACGTCACCGACGTGCACCGGGCCCGCGGTGTCGGCCTGCTTGCGCAGGTCGAGCCCGAACGTCCCGACGATCTCGATCGTCGCCTCGGCCTCCGGGGAGATCACGGGGAGACCGCCCGACGTCGCGGTGGCGTGGGCGTGGTTGGTGACCGAGCCGAACACGCCGTCGGCCGCGGTGACGGTGTAGTCGCCGTGGCAGACCGTGCTGTCACCCGGGCTGCCGGCGGGGGCCAGCGTGGCGGCGTCGCAGGTGACGCCGGTGACCTTGTCGTCCGTCACGCCGACGGCGTCCAGTTGGGTGCCGCCGGTGTTGGTGACCACGTAGCTGTACGGCACGACGGCGCCGACCGCGAACGGTCCCGGGGCGTCGACGTGCTTGGTCAGGGTGATGCCCGGCGGTGCCACCACCGGCACGTTCTCCGAGGCGGGCGGGGACTCGACCGGGGCGCCGTCGGCGGTGCCGGTGGCGATGGCGGTGTTCGCCACCTGGCCGGCCTGGGCGTCGGCGGCGGTCACCTGGTAGGTGGCCGTGCAGGTGACGGTCTCGCCCGGGTTCAGGGTGAGCACGGGGCAGCTGACCGGGCCGACCTTGGGGTCGGTGACGCCCAGGTTGTCGATGGCGACGTTGCCGGAGTTTGTGACCACGAAGTCGTAGTCGAGCGACGTGCCGACCGTGATCAGTCCGGGCAGCGGCCGGCGGACCTGCTTGACCAGGTTCAGGGCGGGCAGCGGCTGGTCCGTGGTGACGGTCACGTTGCGGATCAGGTGGACGTCGGTGAACAGGCCGGTCGATCCGGCGAAGCCGAACTTGTAGGTGGCGGGCACCGGTTCGGGGGCCGGGGTGGACAGCACCTGGTGCATGCCGGTGCCGTCGTTGAAGTCGACGCCCACCGTCAGCACCGGGGCGGGGGCCTGGGTCAGGTGCACGTTCACCCGGCGGCGGGACGGCTCCAGCAGGGTCTGGGCCTGGTCCGGCGTCACCCCGGGCGGCAGCGAGGTGAGCGGGCCCTGGAGGGTGCCCGGCAGGGTGGAGGGCCAGGGGCCGGTGGTGGTGAAGTTGCTGGTCGTCGCCGTCAGGAAGCAGTAGCCGGTGGTGCCGTCGCCGGGGCCGCGGACGGTGACCATGTTGGCGCCGGGAGCGGGCACGCGGAATCCGGTGCCGGCCGGCGAGCGCTGGGCGCAGCCGTTGCCGCGCTGCTCCCAGTCGCCGAAGTAGTTGCCGAGGACGTCGAGGCCGACGCCGAGGTAGCCGCGGTCGACGCCGGGCAGGAAGGTGAGGCTCGGGTCGTCGTCGGGCAGCTTCTGGGCGTATCCGAGGCTGCCGCCGAAGGCGCCGGGGTGGTCGAGCGAGGTGTCGCCGTTGACCAGGAAGAAGGAGATGCCGTCGGCCGGGGTGTTGGGCGTGGTGCTGCCGTACTGCCACTGGTCGAAGGTGACGTCCAGGCCGTTGCCGGCGGGCAGCGCCTGGTCGAAGAGGACGGCGCCGCTCTGGTCGTTGGAGGCGTCGGTGAGCCGGAGGTAGCCGAGTGGCGCGCTGTTCGGCGGCGGTACCGGTCCGACCTCGGCGGCCGGGCAGCCGCCGAGCGGGTGGTTGCCCGGACCCGGGGTCGCGGACGCCGCGCCGGTGAGGCAGGCGGAGCCGACCGCGAGGAAGCGCGGGTCGGCGGTGGCGCCGGTGAACGCCTCGTCCAGCAGGACGGTGCCGGTCGCCCGGATCCCCCGCTCCGGCGCCGGGGCGGCCGGGTGGTGGGGCGGGGGCGCGGCCGCCTGGGCGACGGAGCCGGCGAGGCCCGTGCCGAGGACTCCCAGGGTGGCGATGGTGGTGACGAGGCGGGCTGTTCGGGCACGGAGCCACGGGGGGCCGCAGGATTCTCTGGTCATATCGTCACTATGTGCGACTAGCTCGCTACGTGACGGATCGATTGCGCTGAGTGTGGTCGGGTGGTCGCCCGGACGAAGGAGCGCGGGGCCGTCCGGGTGCCACGGGGGATGGGGCCCCGCCCTCCGGGGGCGGCCGGAAGGCGGGGCCGGGTGCGGTGGTGGCTACTTGACGGGGGCGTAGACCCGCTCGATCCGCTGGGTGCCGGACCTGGTGCGGTAGGAGCGCGTCCACTTGCTGGTGGCGTCCTTGCGGGTCCGGTCGGAGAGGACGTAGTAGTCCATCTGCGTCTGGGCGGGGGTGACCTCCAGGACGCCGTAGCCGTGCGAGTCCAGGTCCACCCACTTGACGTGCGGGTTGGCGCCCTTGATCGCGGCGGCGGCGACCAGCGAGAGGGTCTGCGGGGCGACCTTGAGGAAGTCGTCGATGTTGTCCGAGGTCACCGAGGTCACCACGAACTCGGTGGCGGCGCTGCCCGACAGCGGGTAGGTGGCGGCCTCGTGCGGGACGTCCGAGGCCCAGGCCGAGTGGATGTCACCGGTGAGGAAGACGGTGTTGGTGATGCCGTTCGCCTTGAGGTGGCCGAGTAGCTCGCGGCGGTCGTGGGTGTAGCCGTCCCACTGGTCGGTGTTGACCGCCAGGCCCTCGCCGGGCAGGCCGAGCAGCTTGGCCAGCGGGCGCAGCAGGTGGTCCGGCAGCGAGAAGAGCGCGACCGGGGAGATCATCACCTCGTTGCCGATCAGGCGCCAGGTGGTGTCGGAGGCGGAGAGGCCGGACTTCAGCCAGTCCATCTGGGCGCGGCCGGTGATGGTGCGGTCGGCCGCGTCGACCTCGCCGTTGCCGACCTTGACCTGCTGGGAGCGGAACGAGCGCTGGTCCATCAGGTGCAGGTCGGCCAGCTTGCCGTAGCGCAGCCGGCGGTAGGTGGTGCCGGCGATGGAGGGGCGGACCGGCATCCACTCGAAGTAGGCCTGCTTGCCGGCGGCGACCCGGGCCGCCCAGTCGCCCTCGGCGCCCGGGGTGTGGTTCTCGGCGCCACCGGACCAGGCGTCGTTGGCGAACTCGTGGTCGTCCCAGATCGCGATGGTCGGGACCTGGGCGTGCAGGGCCTGGAGGTCCTCGTCGGTCTTGTACCGGCCGTGGCGGGTGCGGTAGTCGGCGAGGGTGAGGATCTCGTGGGCGGGCGCGTGCGGGCGGACCACCGAGCCGGCGGCGCAGAACTCGCCGGTCCGGTACTCGTAGATGTAGTCGCCGAGGAAGAGGAAGGCGTCGAGGTCGCCGCGGGCCGCGAGGTGGCGGTAGGCGGAGAAGTAGCCGGCCTCCCAGTTGGCGCAGGACGCCACGCCGAAGCGCAGCCGGTCGAGCGCCGCGTCCGCGGCCGGGGTGGTGTGGGTGCGGCCGACCGGGGAGGTCGTGGCGCCGGCGGTGAAGCGGTACCAGTAGGCGGTGTCCGGGGTGAGGCCGCGGACGTCCGCCTTGAGGGTGTGGTCGGTGGCGGCGGAGGTGGTCACGGTGCCGCTCGCCGCGATCCGGGCGAACCCCTTGTCGGTGGCGAGCTCCCAGCGGACCTCGGTGTCGGCGCCCAGGCCGGAGCCGGGGACGGCCTCGGGGGCCGGGGTGACGCGGGTCCAGAGCAGGATGCCGTCGGGCAGCGGGTCGCCGGAGGCGACGCCGTGCAGGAACTGCGGGGCGGCGGCGGCCTGGGCCGAGGCGCCGAGGGTCAGCGGCAGGGCGGCGGCGCCCGCCACGACGGCGGTGGCCTTGAGCACCTGGCGGCGGCGGGGGCGGGCGGCGGTCATGTCATTGACAAGGTCAGTCACGGCGGACAGGCTACCGGCGGGTAATGAGGTGTTCCATAGGATGAACTGACTGTTCGTCGCCGATTAACCCCGGCGTGACGTCCCGCCACCGCGCCGGGTGGACGCGGCCACCTGGCGGCCATGCGCGATGATGGGGGAGTCCCCGTCCGCTGCAAGGAAGTCCTCCCCCGTGGCCCAGATCCTGCTCCTGCACTCCGTGTACGGCCTGCGACCCGCCGTCCACACCGCCGCCGACCGGCTGCGCGCCGCCGGGCACACCGTGCACACCCCGGACCTCTTCGAGGGCCGGACCTTCGACGACGTCGAGGAGGGCATGGCGTACAAGGAGGAGGTCGGCAGCGACGAACTGCTGCGCCGCGCGGTGGGCGCGGCCGCCCCCCTGCTGGCCTCCGGCACCACCCTCGTCTACGCTGGCCTCTCCCTCGGCGGCTCGCTCGCCCAGAACCTCGCCCTCGCCGACGAGAACGCCCGCGGCCTGCTCCTCCTGCACGGCACCTCCGACATCCGCGAGGACGCGGCCACCTCCATCCCCGTCCAGCTCCACGTCGCCGAGCCCGACCCGTTCGAGCCCGAGGACTGGCTGAACGCCTGGTACCTCAACATGCGCAAGGCCGGCGCCGACGTCGAGATCCACCGCTACCGCGGCGCCGGTCACCTCTTCACCGACCCCGACCTGCCGGACTACGACCCCGAGGCCGCGGAGCGGGCCTGGGTCGTGGCCCTGGACTTCCTGGCGGAGCTGGACGCGTAAAGGGGCCTTTCTGTGAACACTGGCCTGACGCCGGAGGATCGGGCGCTGCGCGGCTATTTCGCGCGCCGCTGGGAGGACGTCGCCAAGGTGGGCTTCACCTGCCGCGACGGGCGGGAGTTCCTCGGCTGGATCGCGGACGTCGACGACGACCGCGTCCTGGTGACCTGGGCGCCCGGCCCCTTCGACGACCGCGACGCCGACGACGAGTGGTTCCCCCTCACCGCCATCCGCCCCGGGACCGCGGCCCACTACGACACCACAACCCGGGTCTGGGTCCCCTACCAGGGCTGAAACGGACCTCGTCCGGCGCAGGAAGTCGGCCAGGCCGACTTCCTGCGCCAGAGGGGGAAACGGTCCGACCGAGGGGCGTGCGGCGTGATCGTTAGTCGATGACGCGCATAGTCGCGGTTATGCGTGGACGGCCTGCGCCCGGCGTCGCTAACTTGGCTGTTGGCTGGTCAACGAGGCTCGGTCCGAGGAGGTTTGACGTGTCTGGACGTGTGGCGCTCACTCGGCTTACTGGTAGTGGCAGTGGTGAATGTGGCGAGTAGGACTGCCCCAACGTCTACCGGGCGGAGACCGGCGCGTTCGTGATTCAGGGCGAGCTGTCCGAGGCCTTCACTCCGCCCGTGGGCGAGGGGCTGGTGGAGATCCCCGAGAGCGTGTTGAGGGAGGCGTTCCGTGCTCTTGGCTGGTGATGCCTGGGAGCAGTGCTTCGACTCCATGCGGTCGGAGGCGTGGCGGCTTGAGACGCTGCCCGTCTACACCATGCCGCAGGAGGCGGAGAAGCTTGCGCGCTTCCTGGCCGGGGAACGGTCCCCGGACGACTACGAGTCCGGGTGGATGGCCGAGCTTCAGCAGTGGTCTGTCGAGGGGAAGACGGTCGGGCGTGTTCATGTCGTCACGCGACCGCTCTCGGACTACCTTCGGTTCGAGTTCGAGTATTACTACCGGCACCATGTTCTCGCGGGTGAGGATATTCGGATCCTCGATGTGACCGACAAGGCGAATCCGCTGGCGAATGTTCAGGACTTCTGGATGTTCGACAGATCCAAGGTCGTCCTGATGAACTACCGCGAGGATGGTACCCAGATCAGTCGCGAACTCTTCGGCGGTGACCCTGCGCCCTTTATCGAGTTTCAGCGAATCGCCGTATCGGAATCCGTGCCGTTCCTGGAGTACATCGGGTCGTGACGCTTCACCCGGAGCAGCTGGGTCGATCGAAACAGGAACTGGCTGCGACATTGAAAGGGCTACGCAAGCGAGCCGGGCTCTCGGGAGCCCGGCTCGCCATGCGCTGCAACATGTCGCAGTCCAAGATCTCCCGGATCGAGAACGGGAAGACTCCGGCGAACCCGGTCGATGTCGAGCAGATACTCCGGGCACTGGACGCTCCTCCGGATGTTCTGGCCAGGGTGGCGGAACTCGTCCGCCTGGCGCACACCGAGTGGCAGGATCTGCGATCGCTCCGGCGGAGAGGTCTCCAGTACAAGCAACAGGAACTTGCCGGATTGGAGGCCAGTACGGTCGAGTTCAGGTACTTCCTGCTCTCGATGATCACGGGCCTGCTGTCGACTCCCGAGTACATCAGGGCGAGCCTGGCCCACCTTGACGGGGACCAGAGCGGGCTGATCGCCCGGAAGTCGAGCCGCCAGGAGGTCCTCTACGACACCCGGAAGCGGTTCACCTTCCTGCTATCGGAGATGGCGCTCAGATGGCCGCTGATTTCGCCGCCGGCCATGGCGATGCAGTTGGACCGCATCGTCTCCGTTTCGAGGCTGCCCAATGTCCGGATCGGTGTCATCCCGTTGCGAGGCATCATGCCGGTCGCTCCCATGGACACGTTCACGGTTTACGACACGTCCCTGGTCACGATTGAGACGACCAGCGGGGTTCTGGTGATTCGAGATCAAAGAGACGTGGCCATGCACGTGGAAGCGTTCGCGACCATGGAGGGTTATGCACTCTTTGGTGGTGGCGCGCGGGAGCAGATCGAACGATGGTCGGATGATTTTCGGCGCAGCGTCTAGCGGGATTATGCAACCTCGTGAATAGTCGTGGATCTGGCTGCCGAAGAGGCCTACCTTTTGGGTGCGGGGGAATTCTTGCATCGAATTCACCAGGAAGGTGTGGGCAATGAGTGAGTGCAGCCTCTACGAACTCGACCTGTCGCGCGTCGAGTTCAACCGTGCGTGCGGTGGCAACCAGGGAGCGGGTGACGACGCGGAGACGTGCGTGACTCTCGGCGCGGTGCCGGGCGCGCCAGGTGTCTTTGCCCTGGGTGACAGCAAGCGCCCGGACGTTCGGCCGTTGCTCTTCACCGTCGAGGAGTTGAGTGCCGCCGGCATCGACCCGCTGAGGTTCGGCCTGTCGGTCTGAGCACTGGTAGGTCCGGTCCCTGCCCTG
>NZ_BAAAKJ010000227.1:11837-12101 GCF_039527695.1 Kitasatospora putterlickiae | reverse complement strand
GTGCGGGGCACCTGGGCGGCCGTGGGTGATGCGGTCACATGGCTGGCGGGGCGATACCGGGAGCACCTTCCCGAGGGGGACGGCTGGGTGCCGTTGGCGGAGCGTGGTCGGATCGCAGGGGAGCAACTCGCCGGTGGGGTCGACGTGGTGTGGTCGTGCTGGGTCTCGGACACCTGGTGGTCGGGGCAGTACGTGATCGTGTGCCCCAACCGGTTCTGGCCCGGGCTTCCGTGTCCAGCCGAGCGGGCCGGTCGGCCATGAGTC
>NZ_BAAAKJ010000227.1:3946-11804 GCF_039527695.1 Kitasatospora putterlickiae | reverse complement strand
GGCGGCCGGAAGGTGGGTTCAGCGCAGGTGGTCGAAGGCGCCGGACTTGGCGCCGTTGAGGAGGGCGGCGATCTCGGTGCGGGTGTAGACGAGTGGGGTCTGTGTGGGGTTCTTGGAATCGCGGATGGCGATGTACTGGCCGATCACGCCGAACTCCACGCAGTTGTCGCTACCGCCACTGAACGGGGACTTCTCCCAGATGACGTCGGAGAAGTCGATCTCGGTGGGGTTGGGCTTGTCGATCACGTGCGGTTCTCCTTGAGCATGCTGGTCAGATGAGCATGGGTCTCGGGCGGGCCGAGGGCCCGGGCACGCAGGTGATCGAACACCTCCGTGTAGTGGGTCACCTCTTCGATGCCCTCGAAGTACACCGAGTTGGGGCCGTTTTCCATCCACACGACCTCTGGATTTGGATCGGGGAATCCCATCAGGACGAACGGTCCATCCAATCCTGGGTGGAAGCCGGCGCCGAAAGGCAGGAACTGCACGGTGACGTTCGTCCGAGTCATCACCTGGAGCAGGTGCTCAAGCTGGCCGTCGAGCACGGCCGGGTCCGGGACCCTGCGGAAGGCTGCTTCATCGATTACAGCCCACAACTTGATGGCGTTGGAGCCCGCCAACAGGTCGCGACGGCCCATACGCACCTGCACCAGGGCTTCAACTTGGTGAGGGCCGAGGTCGAAGCGCATGTTGCCGATGACCTGCCTCGCGTACTCCTCGGTCTGTAGGAGACCGGGAACGAGTTCGGTCTCGTAGGTCCGGAGCGAGTCCGCGCTGGATTCCAGGGCGAGGTAGCCGCCGTACTTGGTCGTGTTGATGACGGCGGAGTACTTCTTCCACCACGGTTGCCGCTGCGCCGCGTCGGCGCGGACCAGGTCGAGGATGTCCTCGCGGGCAGCCGGGTCGGTTATGCCGTAGCAGTCCAGAAGAGCCTTCGCGAGCACCGGGGTTGTCCCACGGTCGCCGTTCTCGATGCGGCTCAGTGAGCCCTGGCTGACCTCCACCACGGCGGACACCTCTGTCAGCGTCAGGCCGGCCTGTGCCCTCAACTCCTTGAAGCGAGCCGAGAGCTGGCGTCGGTACACCGATGGCGGTGCCGGGTTCCTCTTCCATGCCATGGGCAGCAGTGTGCCACCTGGAGACCCTGGGGCAACTCGAATGGGGGAAGTTCAGCTGGGAATATTGCCCATGTCGCTAGCGCCGGGGCATGCTGCCGGAGGTAGCGATACGTGAGGGCATCGTCGCGGCTCGTGTCGGTGCGTGATCTCATAGGAGGCATCCAGTGCCGTCCATCAGGACCGAACCCCGACAGGTCTCATGGGTTGTCCCCTCGCGGGACGAAGCCGTCGGCTACGTGCGGCACAGAACGGTGGCGGAGATCAGAGCCTGGGGTGTCGAACTCGCCGACCCGCTTGAGGTGGAGCTGGTGGTCACCGAGTTGGTGACCAATGCGGTCTTGCATGCTGGTGGGCAGGTCGTTGGCATCGGGGTTCGGGCGGCCAAGGCGGGGGCGGTGGTGATTCGGGTCAGCGATTCGCACCCGGGGTTCTTCGGTGGACGGGTGTCGGGGGAGCCCGGGGAGCATGGGCGGGGGCTCGTCATGGTGCGGCGGTTGGCGCGGTCTTGGTGGTGGGAGCCGTTGGCCGAGGGGAAGGTGGTCTGTGCCTTGGTGGGGGTGGGCGGGGGAGGATGTGGGGGTGACGAGGATGAGTGATGGGCGGTATGCGCCAGCGGGGTCGTTGATCGGGATGGTGCAGCGGGGGCGGGGGTTGGGGGCCCGGATGGCTGTGGAGGATCCGGTGGGGGTGGCGGAGCTCGTCTATGGGTGTGTGCGGTGGGATTGGCGGTGGGACGACCTTGATCAGCGGGGGGTGTACCTGGCGCGGTTGGTGAGGGATCTGGGGTTGCCGCTGGGGCCGGTGGTGGAGGGGTTGGCCGGGGACGAGCAGCGGCGTGAGCGGGCGGCGCGGGTGTTGGGGTTGCTGGCGCTGAGTGGGTCGGGGGAGGCACGGGAGGCGTTGCGGGGATATGCGCAGGAGGAGGAGCAATGGGAGGTGAAGACGAAGCCTCGGCGGCCGAAGGCGCTGGCGGGGGAGACCAACGCGCGGTTGTTGGAGCTGTTGGCGGATCCTGAGGAGTCGGAGGAGCGCAGGGTCGCCGCGCTCGATGTGCTGGACGACCGGGGGCCGGAGCCGGGGGTGATTCCACTGGTGTCGTCGCTGGGGACGGTGGGCGGGACGTCCGCGCTGTGGCCGCTGATCGGGGTGGTGGAGAAGCTGGGGGCGGGCGCGGTGCCGGCAGCGCGGGAGTGGGTCCGTGGGGAGAAGGCTTGGCTGAGGGCGCTGGGGTACCGGGTGCTGATCGAGCACGGGGAGGTGGAGGACGTGCCGGTGCTGGTCGCGCGGTTGGAGCGGGACTGGGTGGCGAAGCGGTGGTGTGGGCCGGTGCTCACGGCGCGGGGGCTGACGCGGTTCGGGGCGGAGGCCCGGGGTGCGGCGTCGCTGCTGCGGCGGTTCTGGTTGTGGACGCCGCACTCGTATGAGCGGGCCGGGTACCTGGAGGCGTTGGCGGCGATCGAACCGGCGGGGTTGGACGGGATCTATGTGGAGTGTCTTTGGGACTGTGAGGAGGCCGCGCGGTTGATGGGGGTCGAGCGGGCTCCGGACCAACCCGAGGTGAGGGAGAGGTTGGTCTACCTCAGGGACGATGAGATGGAGACGGCGGAGGTCAGGGCCGCCGCGCGGGAGCGGCTGGCGGCCCTGACCAAGCAGGGTTAGAGGCCCGGGATGCGGTTGTTGCGGTAGAGGTCGACGAAGAGTTGGTGGTCGGCGCGGGCCTGGGCGCCGTAGGTGTGGGCGAAGTCGACCAGCATCGCGGTGAAGCCGTCGGCGTCGCGGGCGATGGCCTCGTGGATGGCGTGCTCGGTGGAGAACGGGACCAGGGTGTGGCCGCTGGAGGACTCGTCGGCGGCGGCGTGCATGGTCGCGGTCGCCCGGCCCAGGTATTCGGTGACGGTGAGCAGGTCGGGGAGCTCGTTGAGGTCGCGCCAGTCGAGGTCGGTGGCGTACGGGGAGACCTCCGCGACCAGCTGGCCGCGGCCGCGCAGGGTGGTGTAGCCGAGCCAGGGGTCGCTGTGGGACTGGAGGGCGCGCTGGGAGATCACCGTGCGGTGGCCCTCGTGCTCGAAGTAGCCGGCGATCGCGGGGTCGGTGACGTGGCGCGACACGGCGGGGGTCTGGCCCTGCTTCATGTAGATGATCACGTCGTTTTCGAGGGCGTCGGTGTGGCCTTCGAGGAGCACGTTGTAGGAGGGGAGGCCGGCGGAGCCGATGCCGATGCCCCGGCGGCCGACCACGTCCTTGACCCGCAGCGCGGCCGGGCGCAGCCGGGAGGACGGCGGCAGGGTGGTGAGGTACTCCTCGAAGGCGGCGAGGACCTCGGCCTTGGTGGGCTCGTCGAGCTCGATCGCCCCGCCGCCGAGGCGGAAGCGGCGGTCGTAGCCCTCGATCACGGTGTCCCCGTCGAGCAGGGAGACCCGGGTCTGCAGCCGGGCCTGCTGGAGGGTGGCGAGGATCGGGCCGCCGGTGGTGTCCAGGGTGTAGGGGTCGGCGTCGCCCGAAGTGACGTGGGACGAGATGCGGCGGCGGTAGGCGTTGGCGAAGGAGGTGACCAACCGGGTGATGGTCGCGTCCGAGAGCGCCTTGGCGTAGCCGATCAGCGCGAGCGAGGCCGCCAGGCGCTGGACGTCCCAGGTGAAGGCGCCGACGTAGGCCTCGTCGAAGTCGTTGACGTTGAAGACGAGGCGGCCCTCGGCGTTGAGGTAGGTGCCGAAGTTCTCCGCGTGGAGGTCGCCGTGGATCCAGACCCGGCTGGTGCGCTCGTCGAGGAAGGGCTCGGCGAAGGAGGAGAAGGGCGCGGTGGTGAGGTCCGCGTAGTAGAGGGCGGCGGTGCCCCGGTAGAAGGCGAACGCGGAGGCGGCCATCTTGCGGAACTTCACGCGGAAGGCCGCCGGGTCCTGGGCGAGCAGGTCGCCGAAGGCCGTGTCGAAGACTCCGAGTACGGCCTCGGCACGGTCGGTGACGGCGGGCTGCGGGTGAGACATGGGCGATCCTTCGGGGCGCGGCGGGTGGCGGGGGACAGCTGCGTCCGGAGGCTAGAGTAGGAACGTGAACGTGTGAGTGCTGGTCCGGGCCCTGGTAGTGGCTCGGGCCGCATCTGTTTCCGGGCACCCTTCGTGACCTGCGCGTTCGCCGGCCCACCTGTCTGCACCGAGCCTACGGAGGCCCCGCCTTGAGCGATCAGCCGTTCGCGCATCTGCACGTCCACACCGAGTACTCGATGCTGGACGGCGCCGCCCGGCTGAAGCAGATGTTCAAGGAGGTCGAGCGGCTGGGGCAGAGCCATGTCGCGATGACCGACCACGGCAACATGTACGGCGCGGCCGAGTTCCACAAGCAGGCCACCGCCGCCGGCATCACCCCCGTGATCGGCATCGAGGCGTACGTCGCCCCCGAGTCCCGTTCGAACACCAAGCGCATCCTGTGGGGCCAGCCGCACCAGAAGAAGGACGACGTCTCGGCGTCCGGTGCCTACACCCACAAGACCATCTGGGCCCGGAACAAGGAGGGCCTGCACAACCTCTTCAAGCTGACCTCGCGCTCCTACTCCGAGGGCTGGCTGGTCAAGTGGCCCCGGATGGACAAGGAGCTGATCTCCGATCTGTCCGGCGGCCTGATGGCCACCACCGGCTGTCCCTCCGGCGAGCTGCAGACCCGGCTGCGCCTCGGCCAGTTCGACGAGGCGCTGAGGTCCGCCGGCGAGTACCAGGAGATCTTCGGCAAGGAGAACTACTTCCTGGAGCTGATGGACCACGGCCTCGACATCGAGAAGCGGGTCCGTGACGGGCTGATCGAGATCGGCAAGAAGCTCGGCATCCCGCCGGTCGTCACCAACGACTCGCACTACACCACCGAGGCCGACGCCGGCGCCCACGACCTGCTGCTCTGCGTGCAGACCGGCAAGAACCTCTCCGACCCGGACCGCTTCCGGTTCGACGGCACCGGCTACTACATCAAGTCGGCCGCCGAGATGTACGCCCTCGACCAGTCGGACGCCTGGCAGGAGGGCTGCCGCAACAGCCAGCTGCTGGTGGCCTCCCGGGTCGACACCGAGGGCATGTTCCAGTTCCGCAACCTCATGCCGCGCTTCCCGATCCCGGAGGGCTTCGAGTCCGAGTCGGACTTCTTCAAGTCCAAGGTCTGGGAGGGCATGGACTGGCGCTTCCCGGAAGGGTACGACGAGGAGCACAAGAAGCTCGCCGAGTACGAGATGGACACCATCATCCAGATGGGGTTCCCGGCGTACTTCCTCGTGGTCGCCGACTTCATCATGTGGGCCAAGGGCCAGGGCATCGCGGTGGGCCCCGGCCGTGGTTCGGCGGCCGGCTCGCTGGTGGCGTACGCCATGGGCATCACCGACCTCGACCCGATCCCGCACGGTCTGATCTTCGAGCGCTTCCTCAACCCCGAGCGCATCTCCATGCCCGATGTCGACATCGACTTCGACGAGCGCCGGCGCGGTGACGTGATCCGGTACGTGACGGAGAAGTGGGGGTCCGACAAGGTCGCCATGATCGTCACGTACGGCACCATCAAGGCGAAGGCCGCCATCAAGGACTCCTCGCGAGTCCTCGGCTACCCGTACGCGATGGGTGACCGGATCACCAAGGCGATGCCGCCGGACGTCATGGGCAAGGGCATCCCGCTGTCCGGCATCACGGACAGCAGCCACCCGCGCTACAGCGAGGCCGGCGAGATCCGCGGGCTGTACGAGACCGACCCCGACGTGCGCAAGGTGATCGACACCGCGCGCGGCATCGAGGGCCTGATCCGCCAGCCCGGCGTGCACGCGGCCGGCGTCATCATGTCCGCCGAGCCGCTGACCGACCACATCCCGGTCTGGACCCGGCACACCGACGGCGTCACCATCACGCAGTTCGACTACCCCACCTGTGAGGGCCTCGGCCTTCTCAAGATGGACTTCCTCGGCCTGCGCAACCTGACGATCATGGACGACGCCGTCAAGGCGATCGAGAAGAACAAGGGCATCAAGATCAACCTGCTTGATCTGCCCCTGGACGACAAGCCGACCTACGAACTGCTGGCGCGCGGCGACACGCTCGGCGTCTTCCAGCTCGACGGCGGCCCCATGCGCTCGCTGCTGCGCCTGATGAAGCCCGACAACTTCGAGGACATCTCCGCCGTCCTGGCGCTGTACCGCCCCGGTCCGATGGGCGTCAACTCGCACACCAACTACGCGCTGCGCAAGAACGGCCAGCAGGAGATCACCCCGATCCACCCGGAGCTGGAGAAGCCCCTGGAGGAGGTGCTGCGGCCCACCTACGGCCTGATCGTCTACCAGGAGCAGGTGCAGAAGGCCGCGCAGATCCTGGCCGGCTACTCGCTCGGCCAGGCCGACCTGCTGCGCCGCGCGATGGGCAAGAAGAAGAAGGAGATCCTGGAGGCCGAGTTCGTCCCGTTCCAGAAGGGCTGCCGGGAGCGCGGCTACTCGGACGCGGCGATCCAGGCGGTCTGGGACGTCCTCGTCCCCTTCTCCGGCTACGCGTTCAACAAGGCGCACACGGCGGGCTACGGGCTCGTCTCGTACTGGACGGCGTACCTCAAGGCCAACTTCCCGGCCGAGTACATGTCCGGCCTGCTGACCTCGGTGAAGGACGACAAGGACAAGTCGGCCGTCTACCTCAACGAGTGCCGCAAGATGGGCATCAACGTGCTGCCGCCGGACGTCAACGAGTCGGACGCGGACTTCACCCCGCACGGTGACACCACCGTCCGCTTCGGCCTGACCGCCATCCGCAACGTCGGCGGCCCGGTCGTCGAGTCGATGATCCGGACCCGCAAGACCAAGGGGAAGTTCTCCTCCTTCCCGGACTTCCTGGAGAAGGTGGAGTCGGTGGTCTGCAACAAGCGGACCGTCGAATCGCTGATCAAGGCGGGCTCCTTCGACTCGCTCGGGCACACCCGCAAGGGCCTGACCGCGCAGTTCGAGCCGATGATCGACAACGTCGTGGGCATCAAGCGCAAGGAGGCCGAGGGGCAGTTCGACCTCTTCGGCGGCGACGCGACGAGCGACGAGCCGAGCTTCGGGCTGGACGTGGTCTTCTCCGAGGACGAGTGGGAGAAGTCCTTCCTGCTCACCCAGGAGCGGGAGATGCTCGGCCTGTACGTCTCCTCGCACCCGCTGCACGGCATCGAGCACGTGCTCGCCGACAAGGCCGACTGCGCGGTCGCGGACCTCGCCGAGCGGCCGGACGGGACGATCGTCACCATCGGCGGCATCATCTCGGGCCTCCAGCGGAAGATGACCAAGCAGGGCAACGCCTGGGCGATCGCGACGGTCGAGGACCTCGCGGGCTCGATCGACTGCATGTTCTTCCCGGCCAGCTACCAGCTGGTCTCCTCGCAGCTGGTCGAGGACGCGGTGGTGTTCGTCCGCGGCAAGCTGGACAAGCGGGAGGACGTGCCGCGGCTGATGGGCATGGAGCTGACGGTCCCGGACCTCTCGAACGCGCACGCCGACGCGCCGATCATCATCAACATCCCGAGCGGCAAGGTGACGCCCCCGCTGGTGGCGCGGCTCGGCGAGGTGCTGAGCAGCCACCGGGGGACCACCGAGGTGCGGGTCCGGCTGGAGGCACGGAGCAAGACGACGGTGCTGCGGCTGGACCGGCACCGGGTGAAGTCGGACCCGGCGCTGTTCGGCGACCTGAAGCAGCTGCTCGGGCCGAGCTGCCTGGCGGGCAACGGGACGAACTGATCCCCCGGTGGGCGCCCGTACC
>NZ_BAAAKJ010000227.1:901-3911 GCF_039527695.1 Kitasatospora putterlickiae | reverse complement strand
GGGTACGGGCGCCCACCGCTATGCGGAGTTGCGCAGCGGGGCCGGCACGGCGGTGTGCAGGGCGGAGACGAAGGCGGAGATCGCCGGGTGGGCGCCCGCGCCCGCGCGGAAGGCGGTCCGGGTGCGCCGGTACATCGGCAGCCGGGTGAGGACGACCCCTGGCGGGGGCCGGTCGATGCCCAGGTGGGGGACCAGCGCCACCCCCTGACCGGCCGAGACCAGGGCGAGCACGGTGGCGAAGTCGTCGATCTGGTGGCGGATCCGGGGCGCGAAGCCCGCAGCCTCGCAGGCCCGGACGGCCATGCTGTGGCACAGGGTGCCCGGCGGGGCGAGGATCCACGGCTCGGCGCGCTGGTCGGCGACGGCGCCGGGGGCACGGGCCGCCAGGTACATCGGCTCGGTGAAGATCGGCCGGGTCACCGCCAGACCGGGCTCCGGATCGGCGGGCACCAGGTCGTACTCGTGCACCAGCGCCACGTCCAGCTCGCCCGCGCGCAGCGCCGCCGCGACCTCGGCCGGGTCGACCTCGGTGACCATCGGCTCCAGCCCGGGGTGCCAGCCGGCCAGTTCGGCGAGCACGGCGGGGATGATCGCGCGGGCCGCCGACGGGTAGGTGCCGATCCGCAGCGGGCCGGCCAGTCCCTCGCGGGCGTGCGCGAGTTCGGCGTCCGCCTGCTCCAGCCGCTCCAGCACGGCCTCGGCGTGCCGGACCAGGTTGCGCCCCGCGGGGGTGAGGGCGACCCGGCGGCCGGTGCGTTCCAGCAGCGGGACGCCGGCCTCCTTCTCCAGCACGGACAGCTGCTGGGACACCGCCGAAGGGCTGAAGCTGAGCGCCTCGGCGACGGCGGCGATGGTGCCGAGGTGGGCGAGTTCGCGCAGCAGGCGCAGGCGTCGGACGTCGAGCATCGGCTCAGCTTACGAGAAGCTTCGGAAACGTGAACTGGACCTGCGGGATCAAGGACCCGAGGATCGTGGACATGGAACTCAAGGGCATTCTCGTCCCGCTGATCACCCCGTTCGCGGCCGACGGCTCGGTGGCGCTGGACGCGCTGGAGAAGCTGGCCGGCTCGGTGCTCGACGAGGGCGCGTCCGGGCTGGTCGCGCTCGGCACCACCGGAGAGCCGGCCGCGCTGAACGCGGACGAGCGGCGCGCGGTCACCGAGGTCTGCGCGGCGGTCTGCGCCGAGCGCGGTGTGCCGCTGCTGGTCGGCGCGGGCGGGCCGGGCACCGCCGCGGCCGCCGAGGAGCTGGCCGCGCTGGCCGGGCGGGTGCCGGGGGTGGCGGGCGCGCTGGTCACCGTCCCGTCCTTCGTCCGGCCGGGCGAGGCCGGGACCGTCGCGCACTTCCGGGCGCTGGCGGAGGCCGGCTCGGTGCCGCTGGTGATCTACCACATCCCGTACCGGACCGGGCAGGCGCTGTCCGGCGCCGCGCTGCTGGAGCTGGCCGCGCTGCCCAACGTGGCGGGCGTCAAGTACGCGACCGGCGGGGTGGACCAGGCGGCGGTGGAGCTGCTGGCCGCCGCGCCGGCGGGGTTCTCGGTGCTGGGCGGCGACGACGCCGTCCTCGCGCCACTGCTGGCGCTGGGCGCGCACGGCGGCATCCTGGCCTCCGCGCACCTGGCCACCGGGCGCTTCGTCGAGCTGGCCGAGGCGTGGCGCGCCGGGGACGCGGCCCGGGCCCGGGCGCTGGGCCACCGGCTGACCGCCCTGGCGGTGGCGGCCTTCGCCGCGCCCAACCCGGCGGTGGTCAAGGGCGTGCTGCACGCGCAGGGGCGGATCCCGACGCCGGACGTCCGGCTGCCGCTGCTGCCGGCCGGTCCGGACGAGGTCGCGCGGGCGCTGGAACTCGTCAGCGGTCTGGACCACTGAGACCACAGGATGGAATGCCGGGCCGCCCGCTGCCGGTGACAAGGCATGATGGGCGGAGTGCGGCTATGAGCGGCAAGATCAAGAGGAGTAGTCGGATGAAGATCGGCATTGTCGGGGCGACCGGCCAGGTGGGCGGCGTGGTCCGCGAGATCCTGGCCCAGCGCGACCTTCCGGTGGAGCGGCTCCGGCTGTTCGCCTCGGCCCGCTCGGCCGGGCGCACGCTGCCCTGGAAGGGCACCGAGGTCACCGTCGAGGACGCGGCCACGGCCGACTACGCCGGCCTGGACATCGTCATCTTCTCGGCCGGCGGCGCCACCTCCAAGGCGCTCGCCCCCAAGGCCGCCGCCGCCGGCGCCGTCGTCATCGACAACTCCTCCGCCTGGCGCCGTGACCCCGAGGTCCCGCTGGTCGTCTCCGAGGTCAACCCCGAGGCGATCGCCGACCGCCCCAAGGGCATCATCGCCAACCCCAACTGCACCACGATGGCCGCCATGCCCGTGCTGCGCCCGCTGCACGAGGAGGCCGGCCTCGCCGCCCTCGTCGTCTCCACCTACCAGGCCGTCTCCGGCAGCGGGGTGGCCGGCGTGGCCGAGCTCCAGGACCAGGCGGCCAAGGTCGTGGACGGCGCCGCCGCGCTCGCCCACGACGGCTCGGCGGTCGACTTCCCCGAGCCCAAGGTGTACAAGCGCCCGATCGCCTTCAACGTCGTCCCGCTGGCCGGCTCGATCGTCGAGGACGGCTCCAACGAGACCGACGAGGAGCAGAAGCTCCGCCACGAGAGCCGCAAGATCCTCGGCATCCCGGAGCTGAAGGTGGCCGGCACCTGCGTGCGCGTCCCGGTCTTCTCCGGCCACTCGCTGCAGATCAACGCCCGCTTCGAGCGCCCGATCAGCCCCGAGCGCGCGGCCGAGCTGCTCGCCGGCGCCCCCGGCGTCGAGCTGAGCGACATCCCCACCCCGCTCCAGGCCGCCGGCCAGGACCCGAGCTACGTCGGCCGCATCCGGGTCGACGAGACGGTCGAGAACGGCCTGTCGTTGTTCGTCTCCAACGACAACCTGCGCAAGGGCGCCGCGCTCAACGCCGTCCAGTTGGCCGAGCTGGTCGCCGCCGAGCTCAAGGGCTGACCGGCCCACGCGCCACCA
>NZ_BAAAKJ010000227.1:0-888 GCF_039527695.1 Kitasatospora putterlickiae | reverse complement strand
TTCGCGCTGTGTGGGGGAAAGCCACAGGCGGCCGAGGTTCGGCGGCGGATCCGGGGGGAAAGCTGACCCAACGATCGGGCGGCTGCGGGCACCCCCTCACCCCACCCCGTCCGGACCCGGGCGCACCACGCCCACCCCGGCACCGTCGAACCCGGCGGAGCCCCACCCCGAGGGCGAGCGGAAAGAGGTGCGCGATGGACCGCTGTGTCGTCCTGGTGGACGCCGGATACCTGGTGGGCGCCGCCGCCAGCCTGCTCGCAGGCGACCCCTCCCGCTCCAAGGTCACCGTCGACCACACCGCGCTGATCGCCGCGCTGCGCGAGCGCGCCGAGGCCGAGACCGGCCTGCCGCTGCTGCGGATCTACTGGTTCGACGCCGCGCCCGAACGCCGCCCGATGCCCGAGCACCGGCGGTTGCGGGTGCTGCCCCGGGTCACCGTCCGGCTCGGCGCGCTCACCCGGGCCGAGGGCCGCTGGGTGCAGAAGGGCGTCGACGCCGCGATGCACGCCGAACTCTCCGAACTCGCCCGCAACCGGGCCTGCGCCGACGTCGTGCTGATCACCGGCGACGGCGACCTGCTGCCCGGCATGATGTCCGCCAAGGAGCACGGCGTCGTCGTCCACCTCTGGGCGCTGCAGGCCGCCGACGGCGACTTCAACCAGTCCGAGGACCTGGTCGGCGAGGCCGACGAACGGCGGGTGCTGGACCGCGAGTGGATCGAGGGCTCGTTCAGCCTGCGCGACACCTCCAGCGTCTTCCCCGGCCCCGGCGCCCGGCACGACATCGCCAAGATCCTCGCCGCGCCGCCCGCCGCGCCCCCCGCCGCCCGGCCGGGCCCGCTGCTCGAGCCCCAGGCGCCCGGCGCCCCCGCCCCCGACCGGCCCGCGG
>NZ_BAAAKJ010000226.1:0-5733 GCF_039527695.1 Kitasatospora putterlickiae | reverse complement strand
GCAGCCGTGACCCCCCACTCCCCCGCCGAACCCGACCTGCGCCACCACGGGGACGCCGAGGTGCGCGCCGACGGCGCCGGCCTGGTCGACCTCGCCGTCAACGTCCGCACCGGCACGCCCCCGGCGTGGCTGCGCGAGCGCCTCGCCGCCACCCTCGGCGACCTCGCCGCCTACCCCGACGGCACCGCCGCCCGGGCCGCGGTCGCCGCACGGCACGGGCGGCCGGCCGGGGAGGTACTGCTCACCTCGGGCGCCGCCGAGGCCTTCGTGCTGCTCGCCCGCACCCTGACGGCACGTCACATCGTCGTCGTGCACCCGCAGTTCACCGAACCCGAGGCCGCGCTACGGGACGCCGGACACCCGGTGCGACGGGTGCTGCTCACCCCGGAGGACGGCTTCCGGCTGACCGGGGGTGCCATACCGGAGGAGGCCGACCTGGTGGTGCTCGGCAACCCCACCAACCCCACCTCCGTCCTCCACCCGGCCGCCGCCGTCGCCGCCCTGGCCCGGCCCGGCCGCACCCTGGTGATCGACGAGGCGTTCATGGACACCGTGCCCGGCGAGAGCCAGTCCCTCGCCTCCCTCCGGGACCTGCCCGGCCAGGTGGTGGTGCTGCGCAGCCTCACCAAGACCTGGGGGCTGGCCGGACTGCGGATCGGCTACGCGCTCGGCCCGGCGCCGCTGATCGCCGCCCTGGGCGCCACGCAGCCGCTCTGGCCGGTCTCCACCCCGGCCCTGGTCGCCGCCGAGGCCTGCTCCGCACCGTCCGCGCTCGCCGAGGCCGAGCGGGCGGCGCACGAACTCGCCTTCCGGCGCGAGTACCTGGTGAAGCGGCTGACCGCCTTCCCGGCCGTCCGGGTGCACGGCGAACCGGCGGCGTCCTTCGTGCTCGTCGAACTCCCCGGCGCCGACGCCATCCGCGCCCGGCTGCGCGCCCTCGGCTTCGCCGTCCGCCGGGGCGACACCTTTCCCGGCCTCGGCCCGGACTGGCTGCGCCTCGCCGTGCGGGACGAGGCCACCACGGACCGCTTCCTGGCCGCGCTGGCGACCGCGCTCGGGGGCGTCCGGGACACCGGCTACTCGCAGATCCCCGCCTCGGCGGCCGGCTCCAGCAGCACCGGACCGGCGAGGTAGCCGGGGGCGTCGAAGCGGAGCCGGTCGGCGGCGGTGAGCGTCGCCCAGCCGGGCAGCACGCGGGGCGCCGAGCCGGGGCCCTGCGCGCCGGGGAGGCCGGGCGGCAGGACCGGCCGCTTCGGCGTCCACCAGTGGCGCCCGGCGAAGCGAAGGTGGCTGGTCTCGCAGCGGGTGTTCCAGTCGAGCGCGTAGGGGACGCCCACGGCGGCGGCGGTGCCGGGGTCGGCCGGAGTCACCCCGGGCGTCACCTCGCGGTGCGGCGGCGGCAGGACGGCGGTCCCCGCCGTGGTCACCGCCGCCGTGATCACCGCCTCGCCCGCCGCCGCCGTGGGCCGCACCGTGACGGGGGCCGGCCGGCCGCCGTCGGCCGGCGAGGTCGCCAGCACCACGGCCGGCACCGCCACGGCGACCACCACCACCGACCAGCGGGCCGCCCAGACCCACCGCCCCTCCGCCGTCTCCCGCTCCCCGCCGCCGAACTCCCGATCCCCACGCATCCCGGTCGCCTCCTCCGAGCCTCGTCCTGGTGACGATGGGACCCTCCTGCCCGGAATCCGGTTCCCCGCACATCAGGCGGCCGGCACCACCGGGTCACCCGCCACCACCCGCCCGGGCATCAGCACCGCGAGTGCTCGGCGCCCACCACGCGCCCGGTCCCGGCGTCCAGCAGCGTGTACCCGCGGTCAGGGCCGTTTTTGCCATCCCCTTTCGGCGGCGCGCTCTGCGACAGGATCGGGATGTTTCCCGCACCGGGCCGTGAACGACGCCGTCGTACGGTCGTGGTGCGCCGGTGAGCAGCACCGGCGCACCACGACCCTGGGGGAACCCGCATGCGCCCGCGCCGTCTCGCTCTCACCGCCCTCGCCGTCGCGGCGCTCGCCGCCACCGCCACCGCGTGCGGGCCGGAGAACGGCGACACCGCCGCCGCTCCCGCGTCGAGCCCGGCCGCCACCACGGCGCCGGCCGCCACCACCGCGCCGTCCACGCCCGCGAAGCCCTCCGCCGCCACCTCCTCCTCCGCCCCCTCCGCGGCTCCCGCCGCCGTGCCCGCGGGCACCTGCGGCGCCAAGGACCTCGTCCTCACCGCCACGACGGAGTCCCAGGCGGGCGGCTACCTCCTGATCGCCGCCAAGGCCAAGCCGGGCGTCACCTGCACCCTCCCGCCCCGGCCCCCGGTCATCGCCTTCGGATCGCGCGGCATCGAGGCGTCCAAGGCCGAGCAGGGCGTCAGCCAGCCGATCAAGCTCAGCGGCACGGACACCGCGTACGCGGGCGTCATGGCGAAGACCACCAAGGACAACCAGGCCGTCGAGTTCAGCGACGTCATCGTGGGCATCGGCAGCCCGGACCCGGACCCGGTCAGCCTGCCGATCGGCCCGACCGGCGTGGACCGGCCGATCGTCACCAACTGGCACAACCTCCCGCAGAACGCCGTGCCCGTCCGCTGAGGGAAAACCGCTGGTCGTCCGGCCGGATCCCTGCTTGGATCCGGCCATGACCAGTGACGTCACCGATGCCGACGCCCTGCCGGACGGCTACGAGATCTCGACCGACCCCGCGCGCCTGGACGTCGCGCTGATCCACCGGTGGCTGTCCCAGGACGCCTACTGGGCGCTCGGCCGCAGCCGCGAGAAGCAGGACCGGGCGATCGCCGGCTCGCTCAACTTCGGGCTCTACGAGCAGGCTTCGGGCGGCCAGGTCGGCTACGCCCGGGTGGTCACCGACCACGCCACCTTCGCCTGGCTGTGCGACGTCTACATCGCCCCGACCGCCCGTGGCCGCGGCCTCGGCACCGCCCTGGCCGCCACCGTCCGCGACGAACTCGCCGCGGAGGGCCTGCGCCGCGTCCTGCTCGCCACCGCCGACGCCCACGGCGTCTACGCGAAGGTGGGCTTCGAGGCGGTGGCGAAGCCGGAGAAGTGGATGGTCCTGGGCGCGCAGTAGCCGGCCCCGGCCGGGGTTACCCCTCCGGCCGGCGCCACAGGCCGCGGGCGGCCAGCACCGGCAGCACGCCCTCGCCGAACCAGTACGCCTCCTCCAGGTGCGGCATCCCGCTGAGCACGAACTCGTCGATGCCCAGCTCGTGGTACTCGGTGACCAGGTCGGCGACCTCCCGGTGGCTGCCCACCAGCGCCGTCCCGGCCCCGCCCCGCAGCAGGCCGACGCCCGCCCACAGCCCGGGGTACACCTCCAGCCGCTCCGCCGAGCCGCCGTGCAGCGCGAGCATCCGGCGCTGTCCCACCGACTCGCTGCGGGCCAGCGCCCGTTGGGTCTCCCGGACGCGCTGCGGGTCCATCGCCGCGAGCAGCCGCTCCGTCTCCGCCCACGCCTGCGCCGAGGTGTCCCGGGTGATCACGTGCAGCCGGATCCCGAACCGCACCGTCCGGCCCTCCCGCGCCGCGAGGTCACGGATCCAGCCGATCTTCTCCCGCACCTGCGCGGGCGGCTCGCCCCAGGTGAGGTACACGTCCGCGTACCGCGCGGCCACCTCGCCCGCCGCCGGGGACGACCCGCCGAAGTACACCGGCGGCACCGGGTCGGGCAGCCGGTTCAACCCGGCGCCCTCGACCCGCAGATGGGGGCCGTCGTGGTCCACCGTCTCGCCCGCCCAGAGCCGCCGCACGACCGACAGGAACTCCCCGGTGCGGGCGTAACGCGCGTCCTTGTCCAGGAAGTCCCCGTACGCGCGCTGCTCCGCCGACTCCCCGCCGGTCACCACGTTCAGCAACAGCCGCCCGCCGGAATGCCGTTGGTACGTCGCCGCCATCTGCGCCGCCAGCGTCGGCGCGATCTGCCCGGGCCGGAACGCCACCAGGTACTTGAGCCGCTCGGTCACCTGGGTGAGCATCGCCGTCGTCAGCCACGCGTCCTCGCACCACGCCCCGGTCGGCGTCAGCGCCCCCTCGAACCCCAACTGCTCGGCGCTGCGGGCGATCTGCCCCAGATACCCGAGGGACGGCGGCCGATCACCCCCGACCACCCCGGGCGTCGACCCGTGCCCGCCGCCGACGACATGCCGGCTGTCCCCGTTCGTGGGCAGGAACCAGTGAAACGTCAACGTCATGAGCACACACTCCGGTGTCGGGAGCCGCCTGAAGGGAGGGAGGTGAACCACTCACCGGCGACAGGCGTCCGCACACACGCGCGCCAGATCCACGTGCAGACGTCGCACGAGGCACGTGGAGGAAGTCATGAGCGGAATTATCCGCTCCCGCCCGGCGCCGATCAAGGGAGCCTCCCGCCCGGGCACGGGTGACCGGCGGAAAACGGCCACAGGGCCTCCCCGGTGAGGTGGGGAGGCCCTGCGGGCGGTGCGAGGGGGGTGGATCAGACCAGGCCGGCCTTCTCCAGGGCGGCGCAGCAGGTGTTGATCAGCAGGCGGGTGACGACGTAGGGGTCGACGTTCGCGTTCGGGCGGCGGTCCTCGATGTAGCCCTTCCGCTCGACCTCGACCTGCCACGGGATGCGGACCGAGGCGCCGCGGTCGGAGACGCCGTAGGAGTAGACGTTCCACGGGGCGGTCTCGTGCTTGCCGGTCAGGCGGGACTCGATGTCGGCGCCGTACTGGGTGACGTGCTCCAGGACCTTCTCCTGGGAGGTGCCCAGCGACTCGCAGGCGGTGATGATCGCGTCGTAGTTCTCGCGCATCGCCTTGGTGGAGAAGTTGGTGTGCGCGCCGGCACCGTTCCAGTCGCCGCGGGCGGGCTTCGCGTCGAGGGTGGCGTCGATGCCGAACTCCTCGGCGGTGCGGTAGAGCAGGTAGCGGGCGATCCACATGTCGTCGGAGACGGTCAGGGCGTCGACCGGGCCGATCTGGAACTCCCACTGGCCGGGCATGACCTCGGCGTTGATGCCGCAGATGGCCAGGCCGGCCTCGATGCAGCGGTCGAGGTGCAGCTCGACGATCTCGCGGCCGAAGACCTCCTCGGCGCCGACGCCGCAGTAGTAGCCGCCCTGCGGGGCCGGGTAGCCGCCCTCGGGGAAGCCGAGCGGGCGGGAGCCCTTGAAGAAGGTGTACTCCTGCTCGATGCCGAAGATCGACTCCTGCGCCGCGTACTGCTCGGCGACGGAGCGCAGCAGGGCGCGGGTGTTGGACTCGTGCGGGGTGCCGTCGGTCTCGTGGACCTCGCAGAGGACGAGGATGTGGTCGCCGCCGCGGATCGGGTCCGGGGTGACGCGCACCGGCGTCAGCACGCGGTCCGAGGCGTGGCCCTCGGCCTGGCTGGTCGAGGAGCCGTCGAAGCCCCAGGTGGGGATCTTGTCCGCGTTCGGCAGGACGCGAGTCTTGGAACGGAGCTTGGCGGTCGGCTTGGTGCCGTCGATCCAGATGTACTCGGCCTTGATTGCCACGGCGGTGTCCCTCGCAAACTGAGTGGTGGGTGCCCGCGTAGCGTTGCAAGCCGCCGTTTCCCGGTTGTTCCTCTTGTGTAACGCGCATGTGAACCAACCGTCCGCATTGGCACGGTCACGGTGCGGGAGTGCCGCAGGTGGCACTCCCGCACCCGTGGGGAACCGGGGTCAGCGCCGGCGGGCGTGGGCCGGGGCGGCGGCGCGGCGGCGGCGGGTGGCCCAGAGGGCGCAGGCGCCTCCGGCGACCAG
>NZ_BAAAKJ010000225.1:56533-60356 GCF_039527695.1 Kitasatospora putterlickiae | reverse complement strand
CCAGGGCGACCCGCTGGCCGCCGAGCGGGCCGCCGCCGCGCCCACCGCCGGTCCGGACGCGGGCGCCACCGCCACCGCCAGTGCCACGCCCACCGCGACGCCCACGCCGACCGGGCCGCGCGGCGTCGAGCACGACCCGGTCACCGTCGACGTCGGCGGGGACTCCTCGGACCCGGCCGGCCTGGTCGCGCAGATCCGCGCGGCCACCGAGCGGTACGCCGGACGGCAGGCCGCCATCGTCCTCACCTTCGGCAGCAACCGCGACCCCGGCGTCGGCCAGGCCTACGCCCACACCGTCAACGGCCTGCTCGCGCAGGCCCGTCCGGAGATGTTCCGGGGCACCACCACCCGGGACTTCATCTCACTCGCGGACAACCCCCGGCACGCCTCGCTGGAGATCTACTTCTACACCGGCTGACCGTCAACGCCCTGCCAATCGAAGGAGAAGTGCAGTGCAGATCCTCCCGTTCTACGCCGTGTGCGACGAGTCGGGATCGATGAGCGCCGACATCGACACCCTCAACAAGGCCCTGTTCGACCTCCACCAGGAGATCAGCACCAACCCGACCATCGCCGACAAGACCCGGTTCGGGCTGATCGGCTTCTCCACCGACGCCCATGAGCTCCAGCCGCTGGTCGACCTGAGCGACCTCGACGAGCTGCCCGCCCTGGAGGCCTCCGGCCTCACCTCCTTCGGCAACGCCTTCGGCCTGCTGCGCCAGGCGATCGATCGGGACGTGCAGGCGCTGAAGGCGGACGGCCACGACGTCTACCGCCCGGTGGTGTTCTTCCTGTCCGACGGCGTGCCGACCGACTCCGACTGGGACCGGCCGTACCAGGAGCTGCTCGCCTCCTCGTTCCGGCCGCACATCATCGCCTTCGGCATCGGCCAGGCCGACCGGAGCGTGATCGCGCGGGTCGCGACCTTCAAGGCGTTCATGCAGGACGAGGGCACGGCGAACCCGGCGGTCGCGCTGCGGGAGTTCGCGGCCAGCCTGACCCGCTCGATCGTCCGCTCGGTGAGCGGGGCGACCGAGGCCGGTCAGGGCATGAGCCTGCAGGTGGACGACCACGTGCCCGGGTTCACCTCCGTCTCGCTCGACAAGCTCTGAGGCCGGGCCGCCGGATGAACGCGTACGACAACCAGGTGCCGGGCGGCGGCCGGGTGCCGGAGCCGGGGCCGGAGCACGTGCCGAGCCGCAAGGGGGACCCGATCGACCTCGCGGCCTCCGTGTACGAGCACGGCTGGGGTCCGGCACCGGCACCGGCCCCGGCGCAGGGCGAGGCGCCGGCCGAGGAGGCCCGGGTCGTCGTCTCCGGGCCGGTGGTGCCGGAGGGGTTCCTGCCGCGCCCGATCGGCCCAGGGCCGTCGGCGGTCCGCGAGCCGTGGAGCGCCGACGGCCCGACCGTCGCCGAAAGCGTCACCGCCCCGGTCGCCGGGCCGGGGCCGGTGGTCCGGCCGCCCTCGTTCCGGGAGCCCGGCCCGCTGACCCACGTCGGCCGCAAGGCCCCGACCTACCCCGCCGAGCCGACCGACATCCCCGCCATCTCCGGCGGCGACCTCTTCGGCGCCCTGCTGCCCGACACCGTGGTGGACGGCGGACGCTTCGGCCCGGTCACCGTCCGCGCCGCCTCGGTCCGCGGCGACGGCCACCGCTACGCGGCCGAGTGCCGCCAGGACACCGCCCTGGTCGTGCGGACCGGGGAGCTGCTGCTGGTCGCGGTGGCCGATGGCGTCGGCTCCCAGTCGCACTCCCACCACGGCTCCCACGGGATCGTCCGGCTGCTGACCCGGCAGGTCGCGCGGAAGGCCGAGACCCTGCTGGCCTTCCTGCGCTCGGGCGCCGAAACCGACTTCGCCGGCCTGATGAACCGGCTCGTCGCGGCGGCGGCCGGTGACCTCGCCCAGGAGGCCGAGCGGGCGGGCCTGCCGCCGAAGTCCTACTCGACGACCCTGCGGGCGCTGCTGGTGCCGGCCGACCCGGCTGTCCCGTTCCGGGGCTTCGTCTCGGTCGGCGACGGCGGCCTGCTGCGCCTGCGCGAGGGCGGCTGGCAGAACCTCGAAGCGGCCGAGGGCGGCGAGGACGGCGCGCTGATCAGCACCCGGACCGACTGCCTCCCCGAGGCGTACGAGCACGCCCGGGCCCGGCTGATCACCGACACCCGCCCCGGCGACCTGCTGGTGCTCTGCACCGACGGCCTCGCGCTGCCGCTGCTCAAGGAGGCCGAGCTGCGGACCTGGCTCGGCGAGCGCTGGGGCCGGGAGGCACCCGGCCTCGCCGAGTTCCTCTGGCAGACCCAGGTCCGGGTACGCAGCTACGACGACGACCGCTCGGTCGTCTGCCTCTGGGAGGCCGCGCCGTGACCGCCCCGGACATCGCCACCGCGCTGGCCGACGGCGGGGACGCGGACCTGGCGCTGCTGCCCGTCGGCGCCGAGGCCGGCCGGGGCGGCCAGGGCCTGGTGCAGCGCCTCGACGGTTACCCCGGGCTGCTGTTCAAGCGCTACCTGGAGGCCGGACGGGTCAACGGCCGGGCCCTGGAGGAGCTGGTCCGGCTGCGGCTCGCCCTGCCGAGCGCCGACCGGGAGCGCCTCGACGCCCAGGCCGCCTGGCCGCTCTGCCGGGTGGTGGACGGCCCGCGCTGCGTCGGCTTCCTGATGCGGGAGGCCCCGCCGGCGATGACCTGGCGGACGGCCACCGGCGCGTGCAAGCTCACCGAGGCGCAGTACCTGCTCTACCCGGAGAAGCCCGCCACCCAGGGCGTCGTCCGCCCGGACGGGGAGCAGCGGCTGGCCCTGGTGCTGGAACTGGCCGGGCTGATCGACCGGCTGCACCGCTGGGGGCTGGTGATCGGCGACCTCTCGCACGCCAATGTGCTCTGGACGGCGCTGCCCGGGCCGGCCGTGCACCTGCTGGACTGCGACGGCGTCCGGCTGGTCGGCGCCGCCCCGGTGCTGGAGCAGGCGGACACGCCCAACTGGGCGGACCCGCGCTCCCCGCACGGCGGCGCCGCCTCGGTGGACAGCGACCGCTACAAGGCGGCGCTGCTGATCGGCCGGACCCTGGCGCAGGACCCGTACGTGGCGCCGGGCGCGCCGTTGGAGCCGCTGCCGGGGGTGCTGACGGACCGGCGACTGGCGCTGGTGCGGCGGGTCTGGGAGCAGGCGGCCGGCCCGTACGGGAGCCGGCCGGACCTGACCGCCTGGCTGCTGGCGCTCGGCGGCCGGGGCGGCATCCCGCTCGCACCGGCCGTCGCGCCGCCGCGTCCGGCCCGGCCGGTGGACGAGCGGCTGTTCGACGGCCGGGCGGCCCGGGGGAGCATCCGGTTGCGGCGGCCGGGCTGACCGCACCGGGGGCCGGAAGGAACGCATGCGTACGATGATCCTTCCGGCTCCCCCCTCATGGCCTGGAGTGATCGACCGATGACGACGACGGCGAAGTTCGACCCCTGGTCGGCGGCGTTCGTGGCCCACCCCTACGACGCGTACGCCACCCTGCGCGAGCAGGCCCCCGTGACGTACTTCGAACCCACGAACCAGTGGCTGGTCTCGCGCTTCGAGGACGTCAGCGCGCTGCTGCGCGACCGCCGGCTCGGCCGCACCTACACCCACCGGTTCAGCCACCAGGAGTTCGGCCGCCCCGAGCCCGACCCGGCGCACGAGCCGTTCCACACCCTCAACGACAACGGCCTGCTCGACCTGGAGGCCCCGGACCACACCCGGATCCGCCGCCTGGTCTCCAAGGCCTTCACCCCGCGCATGGTCGAGGGCCTGCGCCCCACCGTCCAGCGGCTCGCCGGGGAACTCGTCGACGGACTGCTCG
>NZ_BAAAKJ010000225.1:38658-56520 GCF_039527695.1 Kitasatospora putterlickiae | reverse complement strand
ATCGCCGCCGTCGCCGAGCCGCTGCCGGTCGCGGTGATCGCCGAGATGCTCGGCGTCCCGGAGTCCGACCGGCACCTGCTGCGTCCGTGGTCCGCCGACATCACCGGGATGTTCGAGCTCAACCCGTCCGAGGAGGTCGCCCGCCGGGCCGTCACCGCGAGCACCGAGTTCTCCGACTACCTGCGCGCCCTCATCCGCGAGCGCCGGGCCGCCCCCGGCGAGGACCTGATCAGCGCGCTCATCCAGGCCCAGGAGGGCTCGGACGCGCTCAGCGAGCAGGAGATGGTCTCCACCTGCGTGCTGCTGCTCAACGCCGGCCACGAGGCGACCGTCAACACCACCGGCAACGGCTGGTGGGCACTGTTCCGCCACCCCGAGGAGCTGGCCCGGCTGCGCGCCGACGTCGACGGCCTGCTGCCCACCGCCGTCGAGGAGCTGATGCGCTGGGACACCCCGCTGCAGATGTTCGAGCGCTGGGTGCTGGAGGACATCGAGGTCCGCGGCGTCACGATCCCGCGCGGCTCCGAGGTCGCCCTGCTCTTCGGCTCCGCCAACCGCGACCCGGAGCGCTTCGCCGACCCGGACCGCCTGGACCTCGGCCGCGCCGACAACCCGCACATCACCTTCGGCGCCGGAATCCACTTCTGTCTCGGCGCCCCGCTTGCCAGACTGGAGCTCACCGAGTCCTACGGCACCCTGCTCCGCCGCGCCCCGGGCCTGCGGCTGGTCCGCGAGCCCGAGTGGCGGCCGGGCTACGTGATCCGGGGGCTGGAGGAACTGCTGGTCGAGGTGTGACACACGAGGGGGAGTCGGGCCGTGGGCGACAAGGCGACCGGGGCGCTGCTGGGGCTGGCGATCGGAGACGCGCTGGGCAAGGTCACCGAGTTCTCGGAGGTCGAGCTGATCGCGTGGCAGTGGCCGGACTGGCGGCGACTGCCGCTGCCGGACAACGCGTTGATCACCGACGACACCCAGATGACGCTCGCCCTGGCCCGCGCCCTGCGCACCGCGCGGGCACACGGCCCGCTCACCCCGCAGAACCTGGAGCCGCCGCTGCGCGCGGAGTTCATCGCCTGGTCGCGCTCGCCCGAGAACAACCGCGCGCCCGGGATGACCTGTCTGCGCTCCTGCGACCGGCTCGCCTCGCCCGGCGTCCGCTGGCAGCTCGCGAGCGACGTCGGCTCCAAGGGCTGCGGCGCCAACATGCGGGTCGCCCCGCTCGGCCTGGTCCGGGAGCTGACGGACGGTCAGCTTTCCGGGGCCGCCCAGCTCCAGTCCGGGCTCACCCACGGCCACCCGACCGCGCTCGCCGCCAGCGAGCTCACCGCGTACGCCGTCCGCAAGCTCGCCGAAGGCCTGCCGCCGGCCGGACTGACCGCCGTGCTGCGGGCGTACGCGCTCGCGCACCGCGGCCACTACGACGCGTTCTGGCTCGGGGACCTCGCCGACCATGCCCAGGACCGGACGGCCGAGGCGTTCGCCACCCGGGGCTGGGACGAGTGCCTGACGGTGCTCGACCGGCTGGACGCCGCGCTCGCGGCGCCGGACGTCGAGGCCGATCCCTGCCTGGCCACCGGCGAGGGCTGGATCGCCGAGGAGGCGCTCGCCACCGGGCTGCTCTGCTTCCTGCTGCTGCCGGACGACCCGGTGGCCGCCGTCCGCCGGGCCGCCTACTCCTCCGGCGACTCCGACTCGATCGCCTGCCTGGCCGGCGCCTTCGCCGGGGCGCACTTGGGCGCCGACGCGTGGCCGGCCGACTGGGTGGAGCGGATCGAGCACCGGGACGAGCTGCTGGAGTTCGGCGCGCTCTGGGACTGACGCTCCCGGGGAACCGGTGACGGGTGTGCCGCGTCGAATCGGCACCGAGGCGCGGGCACCGGCCCGCGCCGCGAACCGAGAGGCCAGGCCGGCCATGTCCGCGACGTCCGTCCGCACCCGCCGCCCGGCGGTGCTCCTGCTCTGCTGCGCGGCCCTGCTCACCGCCTGCGGCTCCTCCGGTGCCAGCACGGCCGTGGTCCGGGCCGACCCGGTGGCGCTGCCGCCCGCCGACCCCGCGCAGGTCGCCGCCACCGCCGCGGCCACCGGCGCGTTCGGCCTCGACCTGCTGCGCGCCCTCGCCGCCGACCCCGCCGCGGGCGGCGGCAACCTGGTGCTCTCGCCGTCCGGACTGGCCACCGCCCTCGCCATGGTGCTGCCCGGTGCCCGGGGCACCACCGCCGGGGAGATCGCCGGGGCGCTGCACACCGAGCTGACCCCCGAGCAGTACGCGCTCGCCACCGGCGCCCTGAACCGGTCGGCGGCGGTCACGGCCAAGGACGGGCCGGTCCTCCGGCAGGCCGAGGACCTGTGGGCCCAGCGCGACTACCCGCTCGACCAGCGTTACCTCGGCGTGCTGGCCGCCGCCTTCGACACCGGCGTGCGCACCGCGGACTTCCGCAAGGACCCGGAGGGCGCCCGCAAGGCCGTCAACGGCGTCGTCGAGAAGGCCACCGAAGGCCGGATCAAGGACCTCTTCGGCGCGGGACGGATCAACCCGAACACCCGGCTGGCGCTCACCGACGCGCTCTACCTCAAGGCCGACTGGGCCGAGCCCTTCAAGGCCGGGAAGACCGGCGCCCGGCCGTTCCACCGCCTCGACGGCACCGAAACCGCCGTGCCCACGATGGCCCGGACCACCGGGCTGCGCTACGCCGAGGGCTCCGGCGGCATCCTCGGCGAACCCTGGCAGGCCGTCGAACTCCCTTACGCCGGAAGCACCCTGGCGATGGACCTGGTGGTGCCCGCGCAGGGCGGCTTCGCGGCCTTCCGCAAGGGCCTGGACCAGGCGGAACTGGACCGGATCCTCGGCTCGCTCGCCCCGCGGGCCGTCGACCTCACACTGCCGAAGTTCCACTTCGACACCGCCAACGAGCTCACGCCCGCGCTGCGGGCCCTGGGCGTCAAGGCCGCCTTCGGGCCGGACGCCGACCTGTCCGGCATCCCCGGGCCGGGCGCCGACGGGGGACTCGCCATCGGCACCGTGGTGCAGAAGGCCACCATCCAGGTCGACGAGCAGGGCACGGTCGCGGCGGCCGGCAGCGGCGTCGGGGTGGGGGCGATGGCCGCACCGGCGCCCGTGAGCCCCGTCGAACTGCACGTCGACCGGCCGTTCCTCTTCCTGATCCGGGACACCGCCACCGGGCGGCCGCTCTTCCTCGGACAGGTCACCGACCCGGCGGCGACGTAACGGGCGGCGGGCTACCCGGCCGGGTAGCGGTCCCCGAGCGCCGGGTGGCCCGGCTCGCGGCTGCCGAACAGCACCAGCAGGTCGTCCGCCGTCCGCAGCACCGCCTCCCGGCCCTCCACCGCCTCCGCCCAGTCGGCCGGCAGCGCGCTCGCGCCGTACGCCGCGCCGACCAGGTTGCCGCAGACCGCGCCGGTCGAGTCGCTGTCCCCGGAGTGGTTCACCGACAGCAGCAGCGCCGAACGCGCCGGCCGCGGCCCGCCGTCCGCCGCCAGCAGGCAGTACACCGCGATCGCCAGGCACTCCTCGGCGATCCAGCCCAGCCCCACCCGCTCCACCGCCTCCGCCGACGGCTCGGACTCCTGGGCCACCCGCACCGCCCGGGCCAGCGCCTGCACCGTCTCCTTGGACGCCGGCCACTCCCGGGTCTGCTCCACCGTCTCGCCGACCGCCGCCCACGGCTCCGTCCCGGCCGCCAGCCGCTCCACCAGCGCCGCGAACGCGCCCGCCGCCAGGTAGCCGGTCGGATGCCCGTGGGTCAGCTGCGCGCACTGCGCGGCCAGCCCGAACGACTGCTCCACCCCCAGCCGCCCCAGCCCGAACGGCGCCGAGCGCATCACCGTGCCGCACCCCTTGGAGTGCGCGTTGATCGGCCCCGGCTGCCCCAGCGCCACCGGAGGCTCGAACGCCGGGTGGTACCGCACCCCGGTCAGGCACGCGTTGCCCGGCGCCCGCCGCGCGTACAGGAACGGCTCGCGCAGCAGCCAGCCGTCGTACGGGTGGGCCAGCGGCTCGCGGTCCGGCGCGCCCTGCTGCTGGGTGAGCAGCCACCGCCGGTACGCGTCGTGCACCGCCTCCGGCACCGAACCGCCGCCGCCCGACCAGCCGCGGACGAAGCCGCGGATCAGGCCCTCGGCGGTGAACAGGGTCATCTGGGTGTCATCGGTGACCTCGGCGACCAGGCCGTCGCCCGGCAGGCCGGTCACGCCGTCCGGGCCGAAGCGCTCGCGGATCTGCCGCAACTGGAGGAACTCCACCGGCCAGCCCAGTGCGTCGCCGATCGCGCCGCCGAGCAGCGCTCCGCGCACCCGGTCCCGGTAGCCCGTCCCCGTACTCACATCGCCCACCCCTCGTAGTCCCGCGACCTGTTCTACCAGGCGACCGGATCGCGGTTACGGACCTCAGCGGCGGATCTCGCCGGAGCGTCCGCGCAGCGAGGCCCGGTCCGCCGCCGCGCGGCCCGCCGCCCAGCCCTCGCCGTCGCTCACCCGCACCCGCTGGGAGACCAGCTTGGGGAACATCCGGTCCACCTCCTGGTCCACCGCCACGGTGCGGGCCTTCAGGGCCGGCAGCAGCCGGGCGTCCGGGACCAGCTGCTCCGCCGTGCCGTCCTCGCGCAGGTGCCGGCCGGCGGCGGCGTCACTGGTGGTCCGCTCGGTCGCCTCGGCCAGCCGCTCGCGGATCCGGGCGGCGTACGCCACCAGGAAGGACTGCCGGAACGCCTTGGTGCGGGAGGCGCCGTCCAGGTGCTGGCGGGCGCCGGCCTGCTGCATCGCGTGGGTCGCCTGGACGAGGAGCGAGGTGTAGAGCAGCTCGACGCCGTCCAGGTCGGCGTCGAAGCCGATCACGGTGCAGAAGCCGAACTCCTTCGCCCACACGACGCGGCAGCGGTTGGCGGCCGCGACCGCGTCCAGCAGCATCGTCTTCGGGCCCTCGTAGGGGTTGTCCACGCCGATCCGCAGCGCGCCCGGCGCGTGCGGATCGGTGCCGTCGACGGCGAGCAGGGCCTCGTCGATGCTGTGCTGGGCCATGAGCTGCTGGGCCTTGGCGGTCAGCGCCTCGGCCTCCTCGGGGAAGTCGGTGGACTCGGCCTTCGCGAGCAGGGCGCGGATCCGCGACAGCATCCGCGGCTCGCCCGTCACCGGGCGGCGCGGGCCGCCCTCCCGGCGCGCGGTCCGCCCCGGGGCGGGGCCCACGGGGGCGATCGGGGGCAGCCGGCCCCAGCCGCGCAGCAGCTCCAGCAGCGCGGTGGCGAGCGCGAAGCGGTCCAGCCGGTGCCGGTGGGCGAACGCGGGGAGGTACGCCTCGTCGGACGTCCACCAGACCTCCGCCTCAAGCTCGCGCAGCTGCTCCTGCCAGCGCCGGTCGGTGGCGGCGGCGGGGTAGCGGCGGGCCTCGGCGGCGATCAGGTCGACGGCGAGCGCCAAGTGCACGGGCTTCAGCTCGCGGCGCACCACCCGCGCCAGGTCCGCCGGCCGCCACCCGGCCGACCAGCACCGCCCGACCGCCGTGTCCGCGTACCCCAGCACCGCCCGGCTCACCGCCGGCCACTGCCCGGCGGAGGCCGCGAGCAGCGAGGCCCCGGTGTCCAGCGCGAGGTCCAACCCCTCCTCGGACGCCGTCACCACCCCCCGCACCGCCGTCTCCAGCAGCACCCCGGCCTCCCCGCCACCCTGCTGCTTCCGCCTGCTCACGCCGCCTACCTCCGGTCCCAATACCTCCCACCCATGATGCCGGACCGGCCCGGGTGGGCGGTTTCGGCTTCGCCTCGCCGGCCCCGGGAGCCCGGTGGCTGTGGTCGATCAGGTGAGTTCTTGACCAGCGGCCTCAGCGTTCGACGGCCTTGGTGAGGATCTCGGGGAGGCGTTCCAGCAGCCGGCCGGCGGCCAGGCGCAGGCCGAGGGTGGCGATGAGGGTGCCGTAGAGGGGGCCGGCGAGGAGGAGGGGCCAGGTGGGGGCGTCGGTGGCGAGGGCCCAGGCGAGGTAGGCGATGGCGGGGGAGGCGACGATGACGCTGCCGAACATCGAGCCGAAGCTGTTGAGCATCACCAGGCCGCCCTGGCCGGGGGCGGCGTTGCGCATCGGGTTGTTGTCGGCGGGCATGGTGTACGGCGCGAGCACGCTGAGCACGGCGCCGATGGCGATGCCGCTGCCGAGCAGGGCGAAGGCGACGCCGACGGCCGAGGGCAGGCCGGACCAGTCGCCGGTGGCGGCGGCCAGCACCACGGCGAGCACCAGGGTGACCGGGACGGCGTAGGAGAGCAGGGCGAACGCGCGGCCGCGCAGTTCGTCGCGGGCGTCGGCGGGGGTGAGCAGGGTGGCGGCGACCATCCAGAACGCGGAGCCGTCCATGCCGAACAGGTTGAGCATCTGCAGGCCGAGGAACATCCCGGTCATCGCCACCAGGTAGACCGTGGACCAGCCCTGGACGATCGACAGCACGCAGATCACCAGCGTCATGCCGATGCTGGTGAAGACGGCGGCCTTGGCCCGCGGCTCGCGCCAGGCGTACCGCAGGTGACGCTGCATCACGGCGCCGACCCGGCCGTCCGGCAGGAAGCGCCAGCCGCGCCCGGACTCCTGGACGCCGCGCACCACCTCCACCGTCGAGGCGTCGGCGGTGACCATCAGCTGCTGCAGGCTGGCCCGCCACCAGCGCAGCAGCAGGAGCAGCAGCGCGACGGTCGCGGCGAGTTGGAGCAGCGCGAGCGGGTACCGGCCCTCGCCGGCGGTGCGGACGGCGTCGACGGCGGAGACCGGGGGGATCCAGCGCAGCACGGAGGCGATCGGGGCGAGCGGTTCGAGGTCGAGGCCGTCGGCGCCGGGCTTGCCGAAGACGCTCTGCGAGCCGACGTTGGCGATCTGCACCAGCAGGGCGAACAGCAGGCCGCCGAAGATGGCGAAGTCCTTGCCGCGCCGGCTGGAGAGCAGCCGGGCGTTGCCGGCGGCGACCGCGCGGGAGAGGACGACCACGGTCACCACCGCGAGCGGCACGCCGATCACCGCGGCCGCCGCCGAGGCGCCGCCGAGGGCGCCGGAGAGCGCGGCGCCGGTGAGCAGCACCAGGCTGACCAGCGGCCCGGGCCCGATCAGCGCGGCGAGCACCGAGCCGCGCAGCAGCGGTCCGGGCCGCAGCGGCAGCATGGTGAGCCTGGTCGGGTCGGCGCTCTCGTCGCTGGAGAACAGGAACAGCGGTATCGCGGCCCAGCCGAGGGTGAGCGCGCCGGTGAGGACGACGCCGGCGTCACCGGCGGATCCGCTGTCGACGGCGTGCTCCAGCATCGCCATCGCGAGCGCGATCCCGGCGGCGAACAGCACGCCGAGGACGGCACCGAGCAGGTAGAGGGCGGCGCGGCCGCGGCTGCGGCGCAGGCCGTTGCGCAGCAGCCGGAGCTTGAGCGAGACGAGGGTGCGGACGACCGTGCGGTCGTCGGGCGGGGCCGCGGCGGGTGCGGGGGACGGTGTCGCGGCCGGGGCGGCGGGGGCGTTCACCGGTCGCCCCCGCCGAGCCAGCCGAGGGCCTGGCCGTCGTCCTCGCGGACGCCGATCAGCTCCAGGAACGCCTCGTGCAGGCTGTGTCCGCCGCGGACGGTGTCGAGCGGGCCCTGGGCGATCACCCGGCCGGCGCTGATGACGGCGACCCAGTCGCAGAGCTGCTCGACGAGCTCCATGACGTGGCTGGAGAAGACGACGGTGGAGCCGGCCGCCGCGTACCGCTTGAGCACGCCGCGGATGGTCTGGGCGGAGACCGGGTCGACGCCCTCGAAGGGCTCGTCGAGGAACAGCACGTCCGGGTTGTGCAGGAGGGCGGCGGCGAGGCCGATCTTCTTGCGCATGCCGGTGGAGTAGTCGGCGACCAGCTTGTCGGCGTGGCCGGCGAGGTCGAGGACGGCGAGCAGTTCCTCGGCGCGGCGGTCGACCTCGGCGCCGGGCAGGCCGCGCAGCCGGCCGTTGTACTGGAGCAGTTCGCGGCCGCTGAGCCGTTCGAACATGCGCAGGCCCTCGGGGAGGATGCCGATCCGGGCCTTGGCGGCGACCGGGTCGGCCCAGACGTCGGCGCCGTGGATCAGCACGGTGCCCTGGTCCGGCCGGAGCAGGCCGGTGACCATCGACAGCGTGGTCGTCTTGCCCGCGCCGTTGGGGCCGACCAGTCCGACGAACGCCCCGGCCGGCAGCTCCAGGCCGAGCCCGGCGACGGCGGCCTGGGTGCCGAAGTGCTTCCACAGGCCCTGGATGGAGACGGCCGAGGGGGCGGTGGGGTCGGGGGACGGCGCTGGCGCCTGCATGATGGCGGCTCTTTCCACTGGGGGACGGACCGGGCGGGCCGATGATCGTTTCATGATCCACAAGGCCTGACGACAGCCTGCCACCGCCCGGCCGGGCCCGTCTGCAGGGCCGATGCCCCGGGTGTGTCTGGGCCAAACGGGTGGCGGTGGGGGCTCCGGTGGCCCGGGAGGCGCCGGAATGCCGTCGATTCCGGGGAATTGGCAACTACTCAGGACTCCCGTTCGTCCTGCACTATGAGAGTGGGAGCCCAGTGGACGGGCGACAACCGTGTTCGCGCGGGGGTACCGGGAGGTGGCGGATGGCCGTTCAGCCGTGGGGCGAGCAGGGCTACGGGACGGCCAGGCCGCACGCGTACCCGCCGCCCGCGCCTGGGGCGCCCCCGCACGGCGCGCCGCCCCAGGCGATGCACCAGGCGGCGCACGCGGCGATGCCGCAGTCGGCGATGCGCGCGGCGACGGCGGACCGCGAGCGGACGGTGGACGTGCTGAAGGCCGCGTTCGCCGAGGGCCGGCTGAGCGCCACCGAGTACGGCGAGCGGTTCGAGGCGGCGAGCGGCGCGCAGACCTACGGCCAGCTGGCCCGCCTGGTCGCCGACCTGCCGGCCGGCCCGATGGTGGCGCCCCAGATGGTGACGCCGCAGCTGGTGGCCCCGGTGCCGGCGACCTTCCTGCCGCCGCCGGTCCTGGTGCCGCCGCCGCGCCCGACCAACAGCGCGGCCGTGACCTCCCTGGTGCTCAGCCTGCTGGGCCTGGGCCTGCCGGCGGTGATCGCCGGCCACGTCGCCAAGAACCAGCTCAGCCGGCGCAACGAGGACGGCGACTCGATGGCCACCGTCGGTCTGGTCCTCGGTTACGTGGAGTGCGCGTTCTGGACCCTGTTCATGCTCCTCGTGCTGTCGGCCGGCGCCTGACCGCCCCGGGCCCCGGCTGGCGGCCGCATCCCCGGTGTGGTAGGGCGGTAGGTGAGCGACCCGACACCGGGCGGCCGCGCGAGGGACACCCGGGCGACACCCGGTCGACGGCCGCCACCTGCGGCGTTGCATTTGTTTTGACCGCGCCCGATGCGCTAGGTACGCTCTGACCTTGTGCCTGGGGTGTCCCCGGGTCCTTGTGCGTGCATGCACACCGGTCGCCGCGCCGAGCCGGAGCGCCTCCCAGCGCGCCGCGCGTAGAGCGCCGTCGCTGTACATCAGCCCACGGGATTCCGTGCCGGAAAAAGCCCAACACACCCGACCGCGTGGGTCGACCACGGGGCCGTGTGCGAGGGAATCACCGCAGGTTAGTTCCACCAAGCCTTGGCACACAGAAAACGGAGAAACGGTGCCTACGATCCAGCAGCTGGTCCGAAAGGGCCGGCAGGACAAGGTCGAGAAGAACAAGACTCCCGCGCTGAAGGGTTCCCCGCAGCGCCGTGGGGTCTGCACGCGTGTGTACACGACCACCCCGAAGAAGCCGAACTCGGCTCTCCGCAAGGTCGCCCGTGTGCGCCTCACCAGCGGGATCGAGGTCACCGCTTACATCCCGGGCGAGGGCCACAACCTGCAGGAGCACTCCATCGTGCTGGTTCGCGGTGGTCGTGTGAAGGACCTTCCTGGTGTCCGCTACAAGATCATCCGCGGTTCGCTCGACACCCAGGGTGTCAAGAACCGCAAGCAGGCCCGCAGCCGCTACGGCGCCAAGAAGGAGAAGTAAGAATGCCTCGTAAGGGCCCCGCCCCGAAGCGCCCGGTCATCATCGACCCGGTCTACGGCTCCCCGGTCGTCACCCAGCTGGTCAACAAGATCCTGCTGCACGGCAAGCGCTCCACCGCCGAGCGGATCGTCTACGGCGCCCTTGAGGGCGTCCGCGAGAAGACCGGCTCGGACCCGGTCGTCACGCTGAAGCGCGCGCTGGAGAACGTCAAGCCGGCCCTCGAGGTCAAGTCCCGCCGTGTCGGTGGCGCGACCTACCAGGTTCCGGTCGAGGTCCGTCCGGGCCGCGCCAGCACCCTGGCGCTGCGCTGGATGGTCGGCTACTCGCGCGCCCGTCGCGAGAAGACCATGACCGAGCGCCTGATGAACGAGATCCTCGACGCCAGCAACGGCCTGGGCGCTTCCGTGAAGCGTCGCGAGGACACCCACAAGATGGCCGAGTCCAACAAGGCCTTCGCGCACTACCGCTGGTAGTCCGTACCCCGTCACTAGACAGAGAGAGAACGAGCCACCATGGCTGCAACCTCCCTTGACCTCGCCAAGGTCCGCAACATCGGGATCATGGCGCACATCGACGCGGGCAAGACCACCACCACCGAGCGGATCCTGTTCTACACCGGCGTGTCGTACAAGATCGGTGAGGTCCACGATGGCGCCGCCACCATGGACTGGATGGAGCAGGAGCAGGAGCGCGGCATCACGATCACGTCGGCCGCGACGACCTGTCACTGGACCGTCGACGATGCCGACCACACCATCAACATCATCGACACCCCGGGTCACGTCGACTTCACCGTCGAGGTGGAGCGTTCGCTGCGCGTCCTCGACGGTGCCGTGACCGTGTTCGACGGTGTCGCCGGTGTCGAGCCCCAGTCCGAGACCGTGTGGCGGCAGGCTGACCGCTACGGCGTTCCGCGCATCTGCTTCATCAACAAGCTGGACCGCACGGGCGCCAACTTCTTCTTCTGCGTCCAGACCATCGTGGACCGCCTCGGCGCCACCCCGCTGGTCATGCAGCTGCCGATCGGTGCCGAGTCGGACTTCCAGGGCGTTGTCGACCTGGTCCGCATGAAGGCGCTGGTCTGGTCGGCCGAGGCCGCCAAGGGCGAGATGTACGACATCGTCGACATCCCGGCCGAGCTGCAGGAGCAGGCGGACGAGTACCGCGAGGCCCTGCTCGACACCGTGTCCAACGTCAGCGACGAGATCATGGAGCTCGCCCTTGAGGGCGAGGACATCCCGGTCGAGCTGCTGCAGGCCGCGATCCGCAAGGGCACGCTGAACTCGGACTTCACCCCGATCTTCTGCGGCACCGCGTTCAAGAACAAGGGCGTCCAGCCCCTGCTCGACGCCGTCGTCAAGTACCTGCCGTCCCCGCTGGACATCGAGTCCATCGAGGGCACCAAGCCGGGCGACGACACCGTCAAGATCTCCCGCAAGGCCTCGGACGACGAGCCGCTCGCCGCGCTCGCGTTCAAGATCATGTCGGACCCGCACCTCGGCAAGCTCACCTTCGTCCGGGTTTACTCGGGCCGCCTGGAGTCCGGCACCTCGGTGCTGAACGCCGTCAAGGGCAAGAAGGAGCGCATCGGCAAGATCTACCGCATGCACGCGAACAAGCGTGAGGAGATCGAGTCGGTGGGCGCCGGCGACATCATCGCCGTCATGGGCCTGAAGCAGACCACCACCGGTGAGACGCTGTCCGACGAGAAGAACCCGGTCATCCTGGAGTCCATGGACTTCCCGGCCCCGGTCATCCGCGTCGCGATCGAGCCCAAGTCCAAGGGTGACCAGGAGAAGCTGGGTGTCGCCATCCAGCGTCTCGCCGAGGAGGACCCGTCCTTCCAGGTCAACACGGACGAGGAGACCGGCCAGACCATCATCGCGGGTATGGGCGAGCTGCACCTTGAGGTGCTGGTCGACCGTATGCGCCGTGAGTTCAAGGTCGAGGCCAACGTCGGCAAGCCGCAGGTCGCGTACCGCGAGACCATCCGCCAGGCGGTCGAGCGCATCGACTACACCCACAAGAAGCAGACCGGTGGTTCCGGTCAGTTCGCCAAGGTGCAGATCGCGATCGAGCCGCTTGAGCAGGCCGAGGGCTACGAGTTCGTCAACCTGGTCACCGGTGGCCGCGTGCCGCGCGAGTACATCCCGTCGGTCGACGCCGGCTGCCAGGAGGCCATGGAGTTCGGCATCCTCGCCGGCTACCCGCTGCAGGGTGTCCGCGTGAAGCTGCTCGACGGTGCCGCGCACGACGTCGACTCCTCCGAGCTCGCGTTCAAGATCGCCGGCTCGATGGCCTTCAAGGAAGGCGCCAGGAAGGCCAAGCCGGTCCTCCTGGAGCCGATGATGGCCGTCGAGGTCACCACGCCCGAGGACTACATGGGCGACGTGATCGGCGACATCAACTCTCGCCGTGGCCAGATCCGGTCCATGGACGAGCGTCACGGTGCCCGCGTCGTCACGGCGCTGGTGCCCCTCTCCGAGATGTTCGGCTACGTCGGTGACCTGCGCAGCAAGACCTCCGGTCGCGCGAGCTACTCGATGCAGTTCGACTCGTACGCCGAGGTTCCCCGGAACGTCGCGGACGACATCATCGCGAAGGCCAAGGGCGAGTGACGTCCCGACTTTCGGGACGATAACCAACCCTTAGGCTATTAGGAGGCAATCCGGGAGGATCCGGTCGGATCCTCCCGGGGCCTCCGGCCCCCCCACCAGCGGGACGGCACGGGGTGTCCTCCGGACAACCCGCACCAAAACCGATCAAAGACCAACTGGCGTCAGCACGGCGTACAGGAACTGTCCTCAGGAGGACTCAGTGGCGAAGGCGAAGTTCGAGCGGACGAAGCCCCACGTCAACATCGGCACCATCGGTCACATCGACCACGGTAAGACCACGCTGACCGCGGCCATCACCAAGGTGCTGCACGACGCGTACCCGGAGATCAACCCCTTCACGCCGTTCGACCAGATCGACAAGGCGCCGGAGGAGCGGCAGCGCGGTATCACCATCTCCATCGCGCACGTCGAGTACCAGACCGAGGCGCGCCACTACGCCCACGTCGACTGCCCGGGTCACGCGGACTACATCAAGAACATGATCACCGGTGCCGCCCAGATGGACGGCGCCATCCTGGTGGTCGCCGCCACCGACGGCCCGATGCCGCAGACCAAGGAGCACGTCCTCCTGGCCCGCCAGGTCGGCGTCCCCTACATCGTCGTCGCCCTGAACAAGGCCGACATGGTGGACGACGAGGAGATCCTGGAGCTCGTCGAGCTCGAGGTCCGCGAGCTGCTCTCCGAGTACGAGTTCCCGGGCGACGACCTGCCGGTCGTCCGCGTCTCCGCGCTGAAGGCGCTGGAGGGCGACAAGGAGTGGGGCGAGAAGCTCCTCGGCCTGATGCACGCGGTCGACGAGAACATCCCGACCCCGGCCCGCGCCGTGGACCAGCCGTTCCTGATGCCGATCGAGGACGTCTTCACGATCACCGGTCGTGGCACCGTCGTCACCGGTCGTATCGAGCGTGGCATCCTCAAGGTCAACGAGACCGTCGACATCATCGGCATCAAGACCGAGAAGACCACCACCACGGTCACCGGCATCGAGATGTTCCGCAAGCTGCTCGACGAGGGCCAGGCCGGTGAGAACGTCGGTCTGCTGCTCCGTGGCATCAAGCGCGAGGACGTCGAGCGCGGCCAGGTCATCATCAAGCCGGGTTCGGTCACGCCGCACACCGACTTCGAGGCCCAGTCCTACATCCTGTCGAAGGACGAGGGTGGCCGTCACACCCCGTTCTTCAACAACTACCGCCCGCAGTTCTACTTCCGTACCACGGACGTGACCGGCGTCGTGACCCTCCCCGAGGGCACCGAGATGGTCATGCCGGGCGACAACACCGCCATGACCGTCGCGCTGATCCAGCCCGTCGCCATGGAGGAGGGCCTGAAGTTCGCCATCCGTGAGGGTGGCCGCACCGTCGGCGCCGGCCAGGTCACCAAGATCGTCAAGTGATCTGACGCTCTGACCGACCGGCCACGGCCGGAATGAGGGCTTGGCGGGAACCCCGGTTCCCGCCAAGCCCTCCGTCATTTCGCCGAACGTTCGTCCACTAGGATCGCCCGTACTGGCGCTACACCGGTCGTACGGGCACAGTCCGACGCAGGGGATGGGATTCAAGGTCTCGATGGAACGACTCCGCACCAGGGTGGCCGCGCGCTCTACGGCCGAGGAGGCCGCTCCCGCGAGCCCGGCGCCGGCCCCCGGCCCGGTCCGCACTCCGACCCGCGTCCCCGCCCGGAGCCTGCCGGCGCTCGCCGCCGGGCTGGCCCTGGCCTGGGTGCTGCCCGCCGCGCTGATCTCGATGGGCGTCGGGATCGCCGTCCTGCCGCTGCTGGTCCTGGGGGTCGGCTCGCTGCTGCGGGTCGGCGGGGTGCTGCTCGACCGGCTGGTCGCCGCCGCCCTGGTCACCGCCGGCGGCGTGCTCGCCTTCGGCCTGCTGTTCTCGCTCTGGCCCTGGGGCCTCGACCCGATCCCGACCTCGGGCGTGCTGTGCAGCGCCGTGGTGCTCACCGGCTGGTTCTTCCGCCGCACCCCGCGGCTGCCGCTGCGGTTCCGGCCCTCCGACCTCATGGTCGCCGGCATCGCGGGCGTGATGTGGCACTACCTGCACAAGCCGCTGATCGGCAAGGGACCGGGCTGGCGCCTGGAGTTCCTCACCACCGCCGAGGACCGGCTCAACCACTTCTCCTACTTCGTGGGGATCCAGCACGTCGGCGGCTACAACTTCCTGCACCAGGAGGCCGCCAAGGCGTACATGATGTCGGGCGAGGGCGTCTACCCGCAGGGCACGCACTTCCTGCTCGCCTGGGTCGACTCGCTGGTGCGCTCCGCCGCGGACCTCGGTCCCGAGCTGGACACCATGAACCGCTACCTGCTCTACGTGCTGGCCGGGTACGCCCTGCTGGGCACCGGGCTGGTCTGGGCGGCCCGCTGGATCGGCGGCCCACGGCTGCGCGGCTGGCGGACGGCGGCCGTCCTCGGCACCGTCGCCGCGCTGGTGTTCTCCAGCAACTACACCGACCTGCTCATCCACGGCTTCGACTCCACCGTGCTCGGCCTGCTGATGGTCGCGCTGCTCGCCGCCTTCATGGTGCGGCCCGCGATGGGCACCACCGAGTTCCTGCTCATCGCGGCGCTCGGCCTGATCACCGTCACCTACATCTACAACCTCTTCGGCGCCGTCGCCGGCCTGATCGTGGTCGGCGCCCTGGTCGTCCACCGCCGCCGCTTCCGCCTCGCGCACTGGCCCCGCTACGCGGTGGCCGCCGTGCTCGCCCTCGGTGTGGCCGGCCTGCCCAGCGTGGTCTCCGTCCTCTCCGAGCTGGACGTCGCGGGCACCTCCAACCTCGGCGGTCCGAGCGTCGGCGCCGACCGCGCCATCCTGATCGGCGGCCTGCTGTTGGGCGCGCTCGCCGCGCTCTCGCCGAGCGTGCGGCGCACCGCGTCCGGTCAGGCCCACCTGGTGGTGGTGCTCGGCACCGGCGCCGCGGTCGGCGGCTTCGCCTGGTGGCAGATCCACACCATCGGCCAGGTCTCCTACTACTTCGAGAAGCTGGCCGGCACCGGCATCGTGATCGCGCTCGTCTCGATCGGCGCCGTCGGCCCGCTGCTGCGCGGCGCCTCGCCCGCCCGGGTGCCGGTGCTGCGCCGGCGGATCAGCGACGGCCTGCTGTCGGTGCTCGCGGTGGCGACGGCGCTCAGCCTGTTCGCCGGCGTCCAGTGGGGCATGGACTCCTTCAAGGGGATGCCCTCGGCCTGGCGCAACAACCCGCTGATGGCCTGGAGCCGCGGTGACGCCTGGAGCGACATCGGCCCGCGTCACGGCGCGACCGTGATGGGCGACCTGGACGGGATCCGGGAGCCGGTGATGGTGCTCTACTCCAACGACGACTACAAGAACCTCAAGTCCACCTGGCTGGCGGCGCTGCTGCGCTCCCGGGGCGGCGACATGCGGGGGTTCTACGAGACGCACTGGGTGAACATCGGCGCGGCCGAGCGGCCGGAGCCGGAGCACCAGGCGTCGATCGAGCACGTGAAGAAGGCCGCCGAGAAGCTCGGGCAGCCGATCACCGTGGTCGTGGCCGACCCGGCGACCGGCGAGCGGATCCGCAAGGACGTGGCCGGCTTCCAGCCGCGGATCACCGTGGTGGTCAAGGAGGGCAACAACTGGGTCCACCCGTGGGCCCGCAGCTTCCCCGGGGTCTGATCCCGCCGCCGTCCCCGCGGCCGGCCCCGCCACGGGGGCGGCCGCACAGGCCTGATCAGCTCTCATGCGGTGCTCATCCGGCTTCATCCCGGGCTCAGCACCGACTGCTATTGTCGCCACAATTCAGCAGCTCCGGCCGAAAGCGGGACCAACTCATGTCGACAGCGCCCGAGTTGTCGGTCGTCATGCCGATCTACAACGAGCAGGAGGCGCTGCCGAGGACGGTCGAGCGGCTGCGGCCGATCCTCGACGCCCTCAAGGTGGACTACGAGGTGGTCGGCGTCGACGACGGCAGCACCGACGCCACCCCCGTGCTCATGCAGAAGATCCGTCAGGACTGGCCCGAGTTCCGGATCGTCCGCTTCTCCCGCAACTCCGGCCACCAGGCCGCGTTGAAGGCCGGCCTCGACCGCGCCTTCGGCGACTACGTGGTGAGCCTCGACGCCGACCTCCAGGACCCGCCGGAGAAGATCCCGGAGATGCTCGAACTCGCCCGCGAGCAGGGCCTCGACATCGTCTACGGGGTGCGCGGGGACCGGACCACCGACAGCACGTTCAAGCGCCGCTCGGCGGGCGCCTACTACTGGCTGATGCGCAAGCTGATCGGCAAGCGGATGCCCAACCAGGCCGGCGACTACCGCCTGCTCAGCCGGGCCGCGGTGGACGCGCTGAAGGCGCTGCCCGAGCACCAGCCGGTCTACCGGCTGCTGGTGCCCTGGCTGGGCTTCCCCAGCGGGGAGGTCCGCTACGTCCGGGAGGAGCGGGTGGCCGGCACCACCCACTACCCGCTGGGCAAGATGGTGCGGCTCGCGCTCGACAGCATCGTCAACTTCTCCGCCGCGCCGCTGCGGCTGGCCACCTGGCTGGGCCTGCTGAGCTTCGCGGTCTGCCTGGTGATGACCGTCTACACCGCGGTCGCGTACGCCCTCGGCTCCACCGTGCCCGGCTGGTCCTCGCTCTTCATGGGCATGCTCTTCCTCGGCGCGGTGCAGCTGATCTGCGTCGGCCTGCTGGGGGAGTACACCGCGCGGATCTACTCGGCGGTGCAGGCCAGGCCGGCCTACTTCGTCGGCTACGACTCGGCCGAGGACGAACAACGGGGGAATTCCCGATGACGATCTCCGGCGATCCGGCGCCGCCCGCGCTCCGGCCGGAGGCCGCCGAGCCCCGGCGGCAACTGCCGTCCTTCCTGGTGATCGGCGTGCTGAGCACGGTCTTCTACCTGGTGCTGTTCGCCGTCCTGCGGCAGGTCTGCTCCGCGCAGACGGCCAACCTGGTCGCGCTGGCCGTCAGCGCGGTCGCCAACACCGCCGCCAACCGCCGCTTCACCTTCGGGATCACCGGCTCCGAGGGCGCGGTGCGCCACCAGTTCCAGGGCGCGGTGGCCTTCCTGATCGGCCTCGGCCTGAGCAGCGGGGCGCTCGCACTGCTGCACGCGACGGCGCCGGACGCCCCGCGGACCGTCGAGGTCGCCGGGCTGGTGGTGGCCAACGGGCTGGCCACCGTGGCGCGCTTCCTGCTGCTGCGGGTCTGGGTGTTCCGCAACCGCTGAGCCGTTGCCCGCCCCGTACGCCCCGGGAACGGGAACGGCCCGCGCCGCCGCCACCGGAGTGCTC
>NZ_BAAAKJ010000225.1:35945-38636 GCF_039527695.1 Kitasatospora putterlickiae | reverse complement strand
CGGCTCCGCCGGGGTCACCCCGTGCGCAGCGACTCCGTGTAGGCGAGGCAGGTCGCGTGGTCGGGCAGCAGACCGGTGGAGATCGCGTCCGCGAGGGACGGCGCCGCGTCGTCCCGGGCCGACAGCAGCGGCACGTCGGCCGGCCACTCGATCGCCAGGTCCGGGTCCAGCGGGTGCACGCCGTGCTCGCCGGTCGGGTTGTACGTCGCCGAGCACAGGTACGACAGCGTGGCGTCGTCGCTGAGCGCGCAGAACCCGTGGCCGAAGCCCTCCGGGATGTAGACGGCCTTGCGCTCGGTGTCGTCCAGGCGGACGCCCTCCCAGCGGCCGAAGGTCGGCGAGCCGACCCGCAGGTCGACGATGACGTCCAGCACCGCGCCGCGCACGCAGGTCACGTACTTGGCCTGGCCGGGCGGCACGTCGGCGAAGTGGATGCCGCGCACGACGCCCCGGGAGGACACCGAGAGGTTGGCCTGCCGCAGGTCCAGCGGGTGGCCGACGACCTCGGCGAGCCGGTCGAACCGGTACCACTCGGTGAACAGGCCGCGCGGGTCGCCGTGCAGCTGCGGGCTGATCTCGAAGACGCCCTCGATCGAGAGCTCGCGGAACTTCACCGCACCTCACCCGAGTCCAGCAGGCCCAGCAGGTACTGGCCGTAGCCGCTCTTCAGCAGCGGCTCGGCGAGCTCGCGCAGCCGGTCGTCGTCGATCAGCCCGGCCCGCCAGACGGCCTCCTCGATGCAGCCGATCTTGAAGCCCTGGCGCTCCTCGATGACCCGGACGAACTCGGACGCCTGCACCATCGAGACGAACGTGCCGGTGTCCAGCCACGCGGTGCCGCGGTCGAGGATCGTGACGTGCAGGTCGCCGGAGGCCAGGTACGCCTCGTTGACGGCGGTGATCTCCAGCTCGCCGCGCGCGCTCGGCTTCAGGTCGCGGGCGATCTCGACCACGCGGTTGTCGTAGAAGTACAGGCCCGGGACGGCGTAGCGGGACTTCGGCTCGGTCGGCTTCTCCTCGATGGAGATGGCCTGGCCGTCCTCGTCGAATTCGACGACGCCGTACGCCGTCGGGTCGGCCACCGGGTACGCGAAGACCCGGCCGCCCTTGGCGTCGGTGTGCTCGGCGAGCCGGGTGCCCAGGCCGCTGCCGTGGAAGATGTTGTCGCCGAGGATGAGCGCGACCGGCTCGTCGCCGATGAAGTCGCTGCCCAGGACGAACGCCTGGGCGATGCCCTCGGGCTTCTCCTGGACGGCGTACTCCAGACGGAGGCCGAACTGCGAACCGTCGCCGAGCAGGCGCTCGAACTGCTCCCGGTCCGCGGGGGTGGTGATGATCAGGATCTCGCTGATCCCGGCCATCACGAGGGTCGACAGGGGGTAGTAGATCATCGGCTTGTCGAAGACCGGGAGGAGCTGCTTCGACACCGCCCGAGTGAGCGGCCACAGCCGGGAGCCGGTGCCGCCGGCCAGAAGGATTCCACGCATGCGTGCACCTTATTCGAGAACGGACGAGTGGTACGGCCCGGGTCCGCCGCAGCAGCGGGACGGCGCTAGACTGCGCGCATTATGCGCATCCTTGTGACCGGCGGCGCCGGGTTCATCGGGTCGGAGTTCGTCCGTCAGCTCCTCGGGGCTGACGCAGAGGCTCGGATCACCGTCTTTGACAAGCTCACCTACTCCGGCGTCGAGGCCAACCTGGCGTCCGTCGCGGACCACAGCGGCTACACCTTCGTCCGGGGCGACATCTGCGACACCGAGGCCGTCGACCAGGTCATGCCCGGTCACGACGTGGTCGTCCACTTCGCGGCCGAGTCGCACGTCGACCGTTCGATCGCGGGCGCGGGCCCGTTCGTGCTGACCAACGTCGTCGGCACCCAGGTCCTGCTGGACTCCGCCCGCAAGCACGGCGTCTCCCGCTTCGTCCACGTCTCCACCGACGAGGTCTACGGCTCGATCAGCGAGGGCTCCTGGACGGAGACCTGGCCGCTCGCCCCGAACTCGCCGTACTCGGCCTCCAAGGCCGGCTCCGACCTGCTGGCGCTGGCGTACCACCGCACGCACGGCATGGACGTCGTGGTGACCCGCTGCTCCAACAACTACGGGCACTACCAGTTCCCGGAGAAGGTCATCCCGCTGTTCACCACCAACCTGATCGACGGCAAGACGGTCCCGCTGTACGGCGACGGCGGCAACATCCGCGACTGGCTGCACGTCTCGGACCACTGCCGGGGCATCGAGCTGGTCATGCGCGGCGGCCGCCCGGGTGAGGTCTACAACATCGGCGGCGGCACCGAGGTCACCAACAAGGAGCTGACCGGCCTGCTGCTGGAGGCCGCCGGCGCGGGCTGGGACCGGGTCGTGCACGTCGAGGACCGCAAGGGCCACGACCTGCGCTACTCGCTCGACATCAGCAAGATCCGCGAGGAGCTCGGCTACGAGCCGCAGGTCCGCTTCGAGGACGGCCTCGCCGCGACCATCGCCTGGTACCGCGAGAACCGTGCCTGGTGGGAGCCGCTGAAGACGAAGGCGGCCCTGGAGAAGTGACCGCTCCCGTCTCTCGACCGGTCCGCTGGCTGGTCACCGGCGCGGCGGGGATGCTCGGCCGCGACGTGCTGGCCGTGCTCGCCACCGACCCCGCGGCCGAGGTCACCGCGCTCCGCCGGGCCGACCTCGACGTCACCGACGCGGCG
>NZ_BAAAKJ010000225.1:4796-35916 GCF_039527695.1 Kitasatospora putterlickiae | reverse complement strand
GCCGTCGCCGGCCACGACCTCGTCGTGAACTGCGCCGCCTGGACGGACGTCGACGGCGCGGAGACCGCCGAGGAGGCCGCGACCGCCGTCAACGGCACCGGGGTGCGCCACCTGGCCGCCGCCTGTGCCGAGACCGGCGCCCGGCTCCTGAACGTGTCCACCGACTACGTGCTGGCCGGCGACGCGACGGAGCCGTACCGCGAGGACGCGCCGACCTCCCCGGTCAACGCCTACGGGCGAAGCAAGCTGGTCGGCGAGCGCGCCGTCGCCGAGCTGCTCCCGGAGCACGGCTACACCGTGCGCACCGCCTGGCTGTACGGCGAGCACGGCGGGAACTTCGTCGCCACCATGCTCAAGCTCGCCGCCCAGCGGCCGAGCCTGGACGTCGTCGACGACCAGCACGGCCAGCCGACCTGGTCGTACGCGCTCGCGCAGCGGCTCGTCGCGCTCGGCCTGGCCGCGCTCGACGGGAAGGCGCCGGCCGGCGTCTACCACGGCACCGCGAGCGGCCGGACCACCTGGCACGGGCTGGCCCGCGAGACCTACCGGCTCGCCGGGCTCGACCCCGAGCGGATCCGCCCCACCACGTCCGAGGCGTTCGTCCGCCCGGCGGCCCGCCCCGCGTTCAGCGTGCTGGACCACGGCGGCTGGGCGGCGGCCGGCTTCGAGCCGCTGTCCGACTGGCGGGAGCAGCTCGCCGAGGCGCTCCGCACCCCCGGTTTCGCCGCGCTGGTCGCCGCCGCCTCGACCACCGAGGGTGACCGGTCCCAGTGACGAATCCGCTGAAGAAGGCCGCCGCAGCGCTGCCGCCGGGCACCGTCGCGGTGGCCGGCGGCACCGTCGTGCTCGGCGCCGCGTCGTACATCCACCTCGGCGCGGCGGGCCACAGCCTGTCTACCGACGCGATGGCGAACGTCTCCCTGCTGTGGACCATCGTGATGTCCGTCGGGATCGGTCTCTTCTTCCCGATCGAGCAGGAACTCACCCGGATCGTGGCCGCCCGTGCGGCGCTCGGCCACGGCGCCGCCCCGGTGCTGCGCCGCGCCGCCCTGCTCACCGGCGGCATCCTCGGGGTCACCCTGGCGGCGGTCGTCGGTGCCTCCGGCCCGCTCGCCCGGATGATGTTCCACGGGGACCGCGAGCTGGTGCTCGCCCTCGGCGCCGCCTTCGCCGGCATGGCCGTCTGCTACGTGACCCGCGGCGTGCTGGCCGGTCTCGGCCGCTTCGGCGTCTACGGCACCCAGCTCGGCCTGGACGGCGGCCTGCGGATCGTGCTGGCCGGCGGTCTCGCGGTGGCCGGTGTGGACTCGGCGCTCGCGTTCAGCCTGGTGCTGGCCGTCGCGCCGGTCATCGCGACCCTGGTGACGCTGCCGCCGCTGCTGCGGGCGGCCCGCCCGGGCCCCGGCATCGGCTGGCCCGAGCTCTGTTCCGGCCTGGGCCTGCTGATCTGCTCGACCCTGCTCTCCCAGGCGGTCGTCAACGCGGCGGTGGTGAGCACCAAGCTGCTCGCGCCGTCCGACTCGGCGCTGATCGCCGCGCTGCTCAACGCGTTGGTGCTGGCCCGGGTGCCGCTCTTCGTCTTCGGCTCGCTCCAGGCGTCGCTGCTCAGCGGCCTCTCCGCGGCCATCGCGGTCGGGGACCGGGCCGCCTTCAGTGGTATGCTCCGCCGGATCGGCGCGGTGGTGGGCCTGCTCGGCCTGCTCGGCGGGATCCCCGCGGTGGCGCTCGGCCCGTGGCTGATCGAGGTGCTGTTCGGGGCCGAACCCGTGCTGGGACGGACCGCCTTCTTCTGGATGTCCGCCGGTACCGTCGCGTACATGTTCGCGATGGTCCTCGGACAGGCTCTGATGGTATTCAAGCGACACAACCTGCAGCTGTGCTGCTGGGCGCTCGGCACCGCGGTCCTCGCCGCGGTCACCTTCCTCCCCGGGGAGGTGTCGACCCGGGTGGTCGTCGCCTACGCGGCGGGGTCGCTGGCCACCGTGATCGGTATGCTGGCCGCCCTCAGGTTCAGCTTCTCCCGTTCGGTGGCGAACCAGCCCGCGTCCGCACCGGACGGGGCGGAACCGGGAGTGCCCCTCCTGAGCCGCGGGAGCGCCGGCGAATGACGGAGCCCCGTATACAGATCGCCGCGCGTGAGCGCGGGCCAGAGCCCCTCTATGGAGTTACCAGTGCCCCAGTATGACGATGTCTGGCTGGTGATCCCGGCCTACAACGAAGGCCAGGTGATCGCTGACGTTGTGGAGGGAGCGCGCAAGACGTTCCCCAACATCGTCGTGGTCGACGACGGCAGCGCGGACGACTCCGCCAAGCACATCATGGGCACCGGCGCGCACCTCGTGCGCCACCCGGTCAACCTGGGGCAGGGGGCCGCGCTCCAGACCGGTCTGGCCTACGCCCTGGCCCAGCCCGGCGCCACCTACTTCGCCACCTTCGACGCCGACGGCCAGCACCAGACGGCCGACGTCGAGAAGATGGTCGAGCTCCTGCGACAGGACGTCGCCGACGTCATCCTGGGCTCGCGCTTCATCGAGCAGAACGGCCAGGTGCCGTGGATCAAGCGGGTGGTCCTGCGGACCGCCGCGACCATCAGCCCCACCGCCCGCAAGCTCAAGCTCACCGACTCGCACAACGGCCTGCGCGTGCTCAACCGCGAGGCGGCCGGCCGGCTGCGGATCACCATGAACGGCATGGCCCACGCGTCGGAGATCGTCAGCTTCCTGGCCGGTTCCGACCTGCGGGTCGCAGAGGTCCCGGTGGACATCCTGTACACCGACTACTCACGCGCCAAGGGTCAGTCCCTGATCAACGGCGTCAACATCATCTTCGACATCTCGCTGCGGGAGCGTGGCCGCCGATGAACTACTTCTGGATCCAGCTGCTTCTCATCCTCGGCTCGGTCATCCTGGCCTTCATGTTCATCCGGCGCTGGGACGCCGCGAACACCCGGGCCTGGAAGCGCATCGCCTTCTCGACCTTCGTGGTTGTGAACATCTACGCGGTGCTGCGTCCCAGCGACGTCACCTGGATCGCCCACAAGCTCGGCGTCGGCCGCGGCACCGACCTGGTGCTGTACGGGATGGTCCTGGCGATGGGCTTCCTCACCCTCAACACCTTCCTGCGCTTCCGCTCGCTGGAGAAGAAGCTCACCGACCTGGCCCGCACCGTCGCGATCAACGAGGGCGCCCGCCTGAACGAGGAGCGCTTCGACCTCGACCTGCCGGTCTCCGTGCCGGTCGACCGCAACAAGGGCTGATCGCGGTGGCGACCTTCGAGTTCATGCTGCCCTACTACGGCGACGTCGCGATGATGCAGGCCGCGGTGCGCAGCATCCTCGCGCAGACCGACCCGGACTTCCGGCTGACCGTCGTCGACGACGGCAAGGAGCCGGACGTCCCGGGCTGGTTCGCGGCGCTCGGCGACGAGCGGGTGACCTACCTGCGCAACGAGCGGAACCTCGGGATCACCAGGAACTTCCAGAAGTGCGTCGACCTGTCGACCGCCGACCACGTGGTCATCATGGGCTGCGACGACCTGCTGCACCCGCACTACCTGGAGACCGTCCGCGGCATCCTGCGGGACAACCCCGGCCTGGGCATGGTCCAGCCGGGCGTCGAGGTGATCGACGGCGACGGCGTCGTCACCGCCGGTCTGGCCGACAACGTGAAGGACCGGCTCTACGCCCCGACCGTGAAGGGCCGGCGCCTGATGGGCGGCGAGCAGCTCGCCGCCAGCGTGCTGCGCGGCAACTGGCTGTACTTCCCGTCGATCTGCTGGCGCGGCGACGCGCTGCGCGAGGTCAACTTCCGCGACGAGTACTCGGTGATCCAGGACCTCGCCCTGGTCGTCGACCTGCTGGAGCGGGGCGAGCAGATGATGGTGGACAACACCACCGTCGTCTTCCAGTACCGCCGGCACGCGGTCAGCGAGTCCTCGGTGCAGGCGTTCTCCGGCACCCGGTTCGCCGAGGCGGAGCGGTACTTCAACGCGGTGGCGGACCGGATGGACGCCCGCGGCTGGCCGAAGGCCGCCCGGGCCGCCCGGTTCCGCAGCGCCTCCCGGCTGCACGCGTTGACCATGCTGCCCGGCGCGCTGCGCCGGCGGCAGACCGGCGGGGCGAAGGTCCTCGTCCGGCACGCGCTCACCGGGGGACAGCGCCACGAGGCGTGACCCCGCCCCCCCCCCNNCGGCGGACCGGGAAGGTCCGCCGGCCCCACGGCCGTTTCCGCGGCGTCCGGGGCTCACTGCCGCCGGAACGGGTAGGGGCTGCCGGCCGGGCAGGACAACACGCCCTCGTCCGGCCCGGGCGGGGAGACCTTCGGCCGCTCGCCGGGCGGGTTGCAGACGCCGTTCGGCGCGTAGCGCGAGCAGTGGCCCTCGTGGTCGGCGGTGACCTGGGCGCTCCAGGCGAGGCCGCCGGTGCCGCCGCCCTCCTGCTTCGGCATGTACTTGTCGGCGGTCGCCGAGCCGGCCATGCCGAACAGCAGGCCCAGTGCGCAGAGCGTGCCGACGGCCACCGCGCGCGGGCCGGGCCGGCGGATCAGCGGGACGGCGACGACGAAGGCGGGGACGGCCTCGGCGCGGCGGCGGACCACCAGGTAGCAGGCCAGGCCGGTGAGCACCAGCAGGCAGTACAGCAGCTGGGCGCTGGTCCGCGGGTAGAGCATGACGGCCTGGTCCCGCTCCATGTGCGAGGCGTACCAGTAGCGCATCAGCAGCGCGCTGGCGGCGCAGGCGGCCGGGACGAGCACCGCCGCGCGGTTGATGCCGAGGGTCAGGGCGATGCCGAGGCCGCCGAGCAGCAGCAGCGAGAACACGCCCACGCCGCCCAGTTCGCCCGGCAGCGGCCAGGTGCTCAGCGCGTCCGAGCCGGGCAGGTCGTCGCGCCACATCGCGAAGTACGCGGGCTCGGTGTAGGTGTCGAAGTAGCAGTAGCGGTCGACCGTGCTGCCGGCCGAGGAGAGCAGCTTGAACAGGCTCAGCCCGGCGACGACGAGGAACGCGGCGCCGGCGGCCCCCAGCGTGCAGGCCGCGGTGACCAGGGCCCGGGTGCCGGAGGCGCGCTGGAGCCGGAACAGCAGGACGGCGGTGAGGACGACCGCGCCCGCCGCGGACCAGACGAACCAGCCCGAATAGACGATGAACATCAGTCCGATCGCCAGCCCCAGCACGGCGCCCGTGGTGGTCGCGCGCCTGCGCGTCAGCTCGGGCGCGCGCTGGACCATCTGGAGGAGCTTGGCCAGCACCGGGACGAACGCCACCAGGACGATGTTGGTGTAGGGCTTGTACGGCTGCATCATCGGCAGCGCCGCGGTGACGCCGACGCCGAGCGCCCAGAGCGGCGGCAGCAGCAGCCGCCACGCGAGGTAGGCGACCGGTCCGAGCAGCGCGACGAACACCAGGCCGACCAGCTTGAGGGCGTGCCCGACCTGCCCGTCGGTGACGTACTCGGCCGTCCAGGCGATCAGGTGCGGGTAGACCGGCGGGTACCCGCCGTCCAGCGACTGGCCGTCCATCAGGGCGCCGGCCCACGCCTGGAGCGCGCCGGAGTCGCCGTCCTGCGCGTTCAGCGGCCAGGTGGTGTCGCGGAGCCCGAGCGAGACCCCGGCCGCGGTGACGCCGGAAGCGAGGCCGGAGACCGCGGCGGCGGCGAACCGGACCGGCGCGAGCGGCCGGCGGCGCATCCAGAACGCGCAGAGCCCCACCACGAGGCCGAGCAGGAGCAGCAGCCGCAGCTGGAGCGCGGCCAGCCCGCTGACCTGGCCTATTCGCGACATCGGGTCGAGCGTGACGGTGACGGCGAGCACCAGCATCAGGAGTGCGGCGCAGACGGCGGTGACGCCTTCCGCGACGAGCGAGAGGGCCGGGCGTTCCGCGAGGGCCGGAGAGCTGTGGCGGCCCCGTACGGCCGGGGGCTGTCTCGTCACGGCGGGGGCGGCGGTCGGTGGGCTCGTCACTGTCCGGGAGTCCTTCGGGGGTCGTGAGCAGGGGGCGGACCGAGGGACGACCGCGCGGGCCGGCCGGATGCGCCGGAGCCGTCGGGCCTGGGGCCGTGGCACCTGATTCTGCCAGGCACGGGGGGGCCGTTCGAACGCCACCTGTGGGGACTCCCGACGGGGGAGGAGGGTTGTGCGGGGAACGGAAAACCGTCTGTGGAACGGGCGTTCGCGTGCCCGTCCGGGCACGGTGGGGTGCGGGGGAGAACCGCGGCCTTCACTCCGCCCATCACCCCATTGGACACATTGGCCAGGCCGATGGGCCCGTGGCAGACTTCCGGTGCGATCCCGACGGCCCGGACCGCCGCCGTGCGCCGGGCCCCGAACGGACCGGACGACCCGCAGCGGTGCGCCGCGCGAGCGGGGGAGAGCTTCCCGGGTCCGCGGCCGACGGCCCCGTGACGGCACGGGGGGACCGAACCGTGCTCTCCCACCTCCCGGTGGCCCCGTACGGCCGCCCGACGGAAATGGACTGAGATGACGAACCTGGCCCCCGAAGCGGTCGGCAGTGCCGAGAGCTCCGATCCCGGCGGCGAACCCGAGACCGAGACCGGGGCCCCGGCCCGCCGGCGGGACCTCGGTGCCCTGCTGGAGCGGCGTTCGGTCCTGATCGCGGCCGAGGCGCTGGTCAGCGTCGGGGCCGCCCTGGTGTTCACCCTGCTGTGCACGCACATCAGCGTGAACCCGACGAACCGCATCGGCCAGGTCAGCGGCCTCGCGAAGATCCAGCAGTACGTCGCGGTGCTGGGCCTGCCGCTGCTCGCAGTGCTGGTCTATACCGCGTGGCGGGGCGGCGCGGCCCGGCACCGCCTCGTCCAGCGGCTGGTCTGCGCGGCCGTCGCCGGTCTGGCGACCGGCGTCGTCGCGGGCGGTGTGGTGGTCGCGCTGCGCGGCACCCCGTGGCCGCTCGGCGGCCAGGAGGGCGACCCCAGCCAGCTGATCCACATGGCCACCTCGATGCTGGACGACAAGGGGCTGCCCGGCGTCTACCCGCCGCTGTTCCCCGGGCTGATCGCGGTCTGGGCCAAGCTGCGCTACGGCGGCATCGGCGGTGAGGGCTTCGCCCTGCACGACCTCCAGATCTTCTTCAGCGCGCTGGCCGGGCCGATGAGCTACCTCGCGTGGCGCCTGATGCTGCGGCCGTTCTGGGCGCTCGCCATCGCCGTGCCCTCGGCGCTGGTCTTCCTGGACCCGATCCGCCCGTACAGCCACGTCACGATGATCATCCTGGTGCCGCTGCTGGCCGCCTGCCTGCGCGAGCTGCGCCGGGCCCGCTCGCTGTCCACCCGCTCCGTGGTGCTGCGCGGCGCGGGTTTCGGCGTGATCTTCGGCGTGCTGTTCCTCTACTACTCGGGCTGGTACCTCTGGTCGGCGCCGGGCGTCTTCGTGATGACCCTGTTCCTGTTCCCGTGGCGCGGCGGTGCGCGCGCCGTCCGGCGGACGCTGCTCTTCCTCGCCGTCACGGTGGGCCTCGCGGGCGTCATCGGCTCGCCGCTGCTCTACCAGATCGCGAAGGAGGGCGCGACCACCCCGGACCGGTACGCCTACATCGTCAACTACGTCGACCCGGCCTACGTGCTCGGCTGGATGTCGGACCGGACCGGCGACCTCACCTACCACAACTGGCCGCAGTCGGGCGAACTCGCCGGGCAGACCGGCTTCGCGCTGATGCTGATCGCCGCCGTCGGCATCGGCGTCGGTCTCGGCCTGCGCAGCCTGGTCGTCCGGGTCGCCGCCGCGGTGCTGGTGGGCGCCTGGCTGATGCGCTTCTGGTACGCATCGCACATGGCGCACGACCAGATGGTGCAGCTCTACCCGCGGACGACCTGGATCATCATGTACTGCCTGATGATCCTGGCCGTGGTCGGTCTGATGGCCGCCTCCGACCGCGGGCGCGGCTGGGTGCAGGGGCTGCTCGGCCGCTCCGAGCGGGTCCCCGCGGCCGCGGGGCCGGCCATCCCGGCCCGGGCCACCCGGCAGCTGGCCGCCGGACTGGTCTGCGCGCTGGCGCTGTTCGCGACGATGGGCGCGTCCTGGTCGGTGGACCGCTACATGCCGCAGAGCGAGAAGACCAACAGCATGGGCCTCGACGCCTGGCGCGCGCACAACATCAAGAAGAAGGACGGCAGCTGCCCGAAGTACGCCCCGGTGAAGTCGGAGAACCCGCCGCGGCCGTGCGCCGACCCGATCGTCAAGGACTGGGAGTCGGAGCCGGACAAGGGCGACCTGCACTGCGCGAACATCCCCACCGAGGACTGGCCGGCGGTCTGCGGCCGGGTCGCCCCCTGGGTGAAGAAGTAGCCGTCCGGTAGCGGAGGGTTCCGGCCGGGGCCGGTGGGGTACGCCTCACCGGCCCCGATTGGCTTTCCGGCTCACGGCTGTGGCAGTATGTCCAAGTTGCTCGGTTGAGTGCCGATGCTGCGCGCCTCCCGCCGGGAGGACTGGAAGCGAGTCCCATGTACTCGTCGTTCCCGTGATGGCCGTCAAGCGTGAGTGATACGCCACGGCAGCTGCGGGGCGGACGTACGGGAATCTTCCGGGAAGCGTGTGCGGGGCCTCGGCCCGGCTCCCCCTACCCCGAAAGTTCGAAACCGACGAGTCCATCGCCGGTTTTTTGCAAGCGCGAGTGCGACACGCCCGAGCGCGGGGGTCGGAGCGGGGGTCGTGCAGTGACTAGGACAAAGGACTACAAGGTAGCCATGGCGGGACAGAAGATCCGCATCCGGCTCAAGGCCTACGACCACGAGGTCATCGACTCCTCGGCGAAGAAGATCGTCGAGACGGTGATCCGTACTGGTGCGCAGGTCGCGGGCCCGGTGCCGCTGCCCACTGAGAAGAACGTGTACTGCGTCATCCGCTCGCCGCACAAGTACAAGGACTCGCGCGAGCACTTCGAGATGCGCACTCACAAGCGTCTGATCGACATCCTCGACCCCACGCCGAAGACGGTTGACTCGCTCATGCGTCTCGACCTGCCGGCGGGCGTCGACATCGAGATCAAGCTCTGAGAGGCGCACCGAAGATGGCTAAGCAGATTAAGGGCATCCTGGGCGAGAAGCTCGGCATGACCCAGGTCTGGGACGAGAACAACCGGGTCGTCCCGGTGACCGTCGTCAAGGCCGGGCCGAATGTCGTGACCCAGGTCCACACCGCCGACAGCCCGGCCGGCTACGACGCCGTCCAGATCGGCTTCGGCGAGATCGACCCCCGCAAGGTGAACAAGCCCCTCGCGGGCCACTTCGCCAAGGCCGGTGTCACCCCGCGCCGCCACCTGGTCGAGCTCCGGACCTCGGACGCGTCCGAGTACACCCTGGGCCAGGAGATCACCGCCGAGCTGTTCGAGGCGGGTGTCAAGGTCGACGTGACCGGCACCTCCAAGGGCAAGGGCTTCGCCGGTGTCATGAAGCGGCACAACTTCCGGGGCCTCGGCGCCGGTCACGGTGTGCAGCGCAAGCACCGCTCGCCCGGTTCCATCGGTGGCTGCGCCACCCCGGGCCGCGTGTTCAAGGGCCTGAAGATGGCCGGCCGGATGGGTCACGAGCGTGTGACCACCCAGAACCTGACCGTGCACGCGGTTGACGCGGAGAAGGGTCTGCTCCTGATCAAGGGTGCGATCCCGGGCCCGAACGGCGGCCTCGTCCTCGTCCGCACCGCGGCGAAGGGGCTGTGAAGGATATGAGCACCATTGACATCCTGTCGCCCTCGGGTGACAAGACCGGCAGCCTTGAGCTTCCGGCCGAGATCTTCGACGCGAAGGTCAGCGTTCCGCTGATGCACCAGGTCGTCGTGGCGCAGCTCGCTGCGGCCCGTCAGGGCACCCACAAGACCAAGACTCGTGGCGAGGTCCGCGGTGGCGGCAAGAAGCCGTACCGCCAGAAGGGCACCGGCCGCGCCCGTCAGGGCTCGACCCGTGCGCCGCAGTTCGCCGGCGGTGGCGTCGTGCACGGTCCCGTGCCGCGCGACTACTCGCAGCGGACCCCGAAGAAGATGATCGCCGCCGCCCTGCGCGGTGCGCTCACCGACCGGGCCCGCCACAACCGCATCCACGTCGTCACCGACGTGACCGCGACCGAGGCGCCGTCGACCAAGGCCGCCAAGAGCCTGTTCGGCAAGATCACCGAGCGCAAGAACGTCCTCCTGGTCGTCGAGCGCGCGGACGAGCTGGGCCTCAAGTCCGCTCGCAACCTGCCGAACGTCCACATCCTGGACGCCGGTCAGCTGAACACCTACGACGTGCTCGTCTCCGACGATGTGGTCTTCACCCAGGCCGCCTTCGAGCGCTTCGTGGCCGGTCCGGCCGCGTCCGCCAAGGCCGTTGCCGCTGAGGGCGAGCTCGAAGGGAGCGCCGCCTGATGAGCGACGTTACGAGCAAGACGTTCACGGACCCCCGTGACGTCCTGGTGAAGCCGGTTATCTCCGAGAAGAGCTACAGCCTCCTCGACGAGAACAAGTACACGTTCATCGTGTCGCCGGGCGCCAACAAGACCCAGATCAAGCAGGCCGTCGAGGCGGTCTTCTCGGTCAAGGTCGAGGCTGTCAACACGATCAACCGTCAGGGCAAGCGCAAGCGCTCCAAGACGGGTTTCGGCAAGCGCAAGGACACCAAGCGCGCCATCGTGACGCTGGCCGAGGGCAACCGCATCGACATCTTCGGTGGTCCGACCTCCTGACGGAGGCCGTGATCGTCGATCAAGACGAGGACGAAAATGGGTATCCGCAAGTACAAGCCGACTACGCCGGGCCGTCGTGGCTCCAGCGTGGCCGACTTCGTCGAAATCACGCGGTCCACGCCGGAGAAGTCGCTGGTCCGCCCCCTGCACAGCAAGGGCGGCCGTAACAACGCCGGTCGGATCACCGTTCGCCACCAGGGCGGCGGACACAAGCGCGCCTACCGTGTGATCGACTTCCGTCGTCACGACAAGGACGGCGTGCCGGCCAAGGTCGCGCACATCGAGTACGACCCGAACCGCACCGCGCGCATCGCGCTCCTGCACTACGTCGACGGCGAGAAGCGCTACATCATCGCGCCGCGCGGCATCGCGCAGGGTGACCGGATCGAGAACGGCGCCGGCGCCGACATCAAGCCGGGCAACAACCTGCCGCTGCGCAACATCCCGGTCGGTACCACCATCCACGCGGTGGAGCTGCGTCCCGGCGGCGGTGCCAAGCTGGCCCGCTCGGCCGGCTCCGGCATCCAGCTGCTGGCGCGTGAGGGCAAGATGGCGCACCTGCGCATGCCCTCCGGTGAGATCCGCCTGGTGGACGCGCGCTGCCGCGCGACCGTCGGCGAGGTCGGCAACGCCGAGCAGTCGAACATCAACTGGGGCAAGGCCGGCCGTATGCGCTGGAAGGGCGTTCGCCCGACCGTGCGTGGTGTGGCCATGAACCCGATCGACCACCCGCACGGTGGTGGTGAGGGTAAGACCTCCGGTGGTCGCCACCCGGTTTCGCCGTGGGGCCAGAAGGAGGGTCGTACTCGTAGCCCGAAGAAGGCTTCGAACGCCCTCATCGTGCGCCGCCGCAAGACCAACAAGAAGCGCTAGGAGCAGGTCAGATGCCGCGCAGTCTCAAGAAGGGCCCCTTCATTGACGGCCACCTTCTCAAGAAGGTGGACGCGCAGAACGAGGCGGGTACCCAGAACGTCATCAAGACCTGGTCCCGTCGCTCCGTGATCTTCCCGGCCATGCTCGGGCACACGATCGCGGTGCACGATGGCCGCAAGCACGTCCCGGTGTTCGTCACCGAGTCGATGGTCGGCCACAAGCTCGGCGAGTTCGCGCCGACGCGTACCTTCCGCGGTCACGTCAAGGACGACCGCAAGTCGAAGCGTCGCTAGTCGCCAGCGAGATTACCGACTCAATGACTTACACCAGCAAGGGGACAACCATGGAAGCCAGGGCCCAGGCGCGGTACATCCGCGTCACGCCCATGAAGGCCCGCCGCGTGGTGGACCTCATCCGTGGCCTGAACGCCACGGAGGCCCAGGCGGTCCTGCGTTTCGCTCCGCAGGCCGCGACCGTGCCGGTCGGCAAGGTGCTCGACAGCGCCATCGCCAACGCCGCGCACAACTACAACCACTCCAACGTGGACGACCTCGTCATCAGCGAGGCGTACGTTGACGAGGGCCCGACCCTGAAGCGGTTCCGTCCGCGCGCCCAGGGCCGTGCCTACCGGATCCGCAAGCGGACCAGCCACATCACCGTGGTCGTCAGCAGCAAGGAAGGGACCCGGTAATGGGCCAGAAGGTTAACCCGCACGGGTTCCGCCTCGGCATCAGCACGGACTTCAAGTCCCGCTGGTACGCCGACAAGCTGTACAAGGACTACGTCAAGGAAGACGTCGCCATTCGTCGCATGATGACGAAGGGCATGGAGCGCGCCGGCATCTCCAAGGTCGAGATCGAGCGCACCCGCGACCGCGTCCGCGTTGACATCCACACCGCTCGCCCCGGCATCGTGATCGGCCGGCGCGGCACCGAGGCCGACCGCATCCGCGGCGACCTCGAGAAGCTGACCGGCAAGCAGGTCCAGCTGAACATCCTTGAGGTCAAGAACCCCGAGCTGGACGCCCAGCTCGTGGCTCAGGGCGTCGCGGAGCAGCTGTCCTCCCGCGTCTCCTTCCGCCGTGCCATGCGCAAGTCGATGCAGGGCACCATGAAGTCCGGCGCCAAGGGCATCAAGGTCCAGTGCTCCGGTCGTCTCGGCGGCGCCGAGATGAGCCGTTCGGAGTTCTACCGCGAGGGCCGTGTGCCGCTGCACACCCTGCGCGCGAACGTCGACTACGGCTTCTTCGAGGCCAAGACCACCTTCGGCCGCATCGGCGTGAAGGTCTGGATCTACAAGGGCGACGTCAAGAACATCGCCGAGGTCCGCGCTGAGAACGCCGCTGCCCGCTCGGGCAACCGCCCGGCCCGTCCCGAGGGTGGTCGTCCCGCCCGCGGTGGCGAGCGTCGCGGTGGCGAGCGCGGTGGCCGTGGCCGTCGTCCCGCCGCTGCCGAGGCCCCCGCGGCCCCGGCCGTCGAGGCTCCGGCTGCCGAGAACACCGGAACGGAGGCCTGACCGCAATGCTGATCCCCCGTCGGGTCAAGCACCGCAAGCAGCACCACCCGAAGCGCCGCGGCGCTTCCAAGGGTGGCACCGAGCTGGCGTTCGGCCAGTTCGGCATCCAGGCCGTGACCCCGGCCTACGTGACGAACCGTCAGATCGAGTCCGCTCGTATCGCGATCACCCGTCACATCCGTCGTGGCGGCAAGGTCTGGATCAACATCTACCCGGACCGTCCGCTGACCAAGAAGCCGGCCGAGACCCGCATGGGTTCCGGTAAGGGTTCGCCGGAGTGGTGGATCGCGAACGTGCACCCGGGTCGGGTCATGTTCGAGCTGTCGTACCCGAACGAGAAGGTCGCTCGTGAGGCGCTGACCCGCGCCGCTCACAAGCTTCCGATGAAGTGCCGGATCGTCCGGCGCGAGGACGGTGAGAGCTGATGTCGGCCGCTACCAAGGCTGCTGACCTCCGCCAGCTGGACAACGAGGGTCTCGTTGCCAAGCTGCGCGAGGCCAAGGAGGAGCTGTTCAACCTCCGCTTCCAGGCGGCGACCGGGCAGCTCGACAACCACGGACGGCTCAAGCTCGTCCGTAAGGACATCGCGCGGATCTACACCCTGATGCGCGAGCGCGAGCTGGGCATCGAGACGGTGGAGAACGCCTGATGACTGAGAACACCAACGAGACGCGCGGTTTCCGCAAGACCCGTGAGGGTCTCGTCGTCAGCGACAAGATGGACAAGACCGTCGTCGTCGCCGTCGAGGACCGCGTCAAGCACGCGCTGTACGGCAAGGTCATCCGCCGTACGAACAAGCTGAAGGCGCACGACGAGGCGAACGCCTGCGGCATCGGCGACCGGGTCCTCCTCGCGGAGACCCGCCCGCTGTCCGCGACGAAGCGCTGGCGCGTCGTCGAGATCCTCGAGAAGGCCAAGTAACGAAGTTGATGCGGTACGGCCGTATGTGCACCAGGTCCCTCGCGGGCGCTGGTGTGAGCAGCGGCCGGCCCGTCAGCTCTCGTTGACGATCAGGAGAAAGCTGTGATCCAGCAGGAGTCGCGACTGCGTGTCGCCGACAACACGGGCGCGAAGGAAATCCTTTGCATCCGCGTTCTCGGTGGTTCCGGTCGCCGCTACGCCGGTATCGGGGACGTCATCGTCGCCACCGTCAAGGACGCGATCCCCGGCGGTTCGGTGAAGAAGGGTGACGTCGTCAAGTGCGTCGTCGTCCGTACCGTGAAGTCGCGCCGTCGTCCCGACGGTTCGTACATCCGGTTCGACGAGAACGCCGCTGTCGTTCTGAAGAACACCGACGGCGACCCCCGCGGTACCCGCATCTTCGGCCCGGTGGGCCGCGAGCTGCGCGACAAGAAGTTCATGAAGATCATCTCGCTGGCGCCGGAGGTGCTCTAACCCATGGCGAACAGCATGAAGATCAAGAAGGGTGATCTGGTTCAGGTCATCACCGGCAAGGACAAGGGCAAGCAGGGCAAGGTCATCCAGGCCCTGCCGGCTGAGAACAAGGTCCTGGTCGAGGGTGTGAACCGGGTCAAGAAGCACACCAAGCCGGGTCCGGGCACTCAGGGTGGCATCGTCACCGTCGAGGCCCCGGTGCACGTCTCCAACGTCCAGCTGGTCGTGGAGAAGGACGGCAAGAAGGTCGTCACCCGCGTTGGCTACCGCTTCGACGACGAGGGCAACAAGATCCGCGTTGCCAAGCGAACCGGTGAGGACATCTGATGTCTGAGACGTCTGTTGAGAAGGTGACCCCCCGCCTCAAGGAGCGTTACAACTCCGAGATCAAGGGTCAGCTGCAGGAGCAGTTCTCGTACGAGAACGTCATGCTGACGCCCGGCCTGGTCAAGGTCGTCGTCAACATGGGTGTCGGCGAGGCCGCCCGTGACAGCAAGCTGATCGAGGGCGCGATCCGCGACCTGACCGCGATCACCGGTCAGAAGCCGGCCGTGACCAAGGCTCGCAAGTCCATCGCGCAGTTCAAGCTGCGCGAGGGCCAGCCGATCGGCACCCACGTCACCCTCCGTGGTGACCGCATGTGGGAGTTCCTGGACCGTCTGGTGTCGCTGGCCCTGCCGCGTATCCGTGACTTCCGCGGTCTCTCCCCCAAGCAGTTCGACGGCCGTGGCAACTACACCTTCGGTCTGACCGAGCAGGTTATGTTCCACGAGATCGACCAGGACAAGGTCGACCGTCAGCGCGGTATGGACATCACCGTCGTGACCACCGCGCAGACCGACGACGAGGGCCGGGCGCTCCTGCGTGCTCTGGGCTTCCCGTTCAAGGAGGCGTGAGCAAATGGCGAAGAAGTCCCTCATCGCGAAGGCCGAGCGGAAGCCGAAGTTCGGCGTCCGGGCCTACACCCGGTGCCAGCGTTGCGGCCGTCCGCACTCGGTGTACCGCAAGTTCGGCCTGTGCCGTGTGTGCCTCCGCGAGATGGCCCACCGTGGCGAGCTGCCGGGCGTGACCAAGAGCTCCTGGTAATCCTCTTTCCTTAGAGGAGCCGGACGCTCCAGGCACGCAGCGAAGCAGAGGTGCCCGATCCCACACCGGCCCGTTTTGGGCCTGCCGTACGGATTCCCGTAAGGTAGTGGGGTCGGGCCCCCAGCCACGGCTTCCCCATGGATGCCCGTGGCCCTCTTGCGAGAGGGCTCGCACCCAGTCTTACGACGTCGCAGGTCCCCTGCGCTTGTGCCCCTGACGAACTCGGAAGAGTGCGGAAGGGGGACCTGGCGCGGAGAAACCGCGGCGAGAGAGGCCTGAGGCCATCATGACCATGACCGACCCCATCGCAGACATGCTCACGCGTCTGCGTAACGCGAACTCGGCGTACCACGACTCCGTGGCGATGCCGGCCAGCAAGATCAAGGCGCACGTCGCCGAGATCCTGCAGCAGGAGGGGTACATCTCCTCCTACAAGGTTGAGGAGCCCGTCGAGGGCGAGGTCGGCAAGAAGCTGACCATCGAGCTCAAGTTCGGCCCCAACCGTGAGCGCTCCATCGCCGGCATCAAGCGCATCAGCAAGCCGGGTCTGCGCGTTTACGCAAAGTCCACCAACCTGCCGAAGGTTCTCGGCGGCCTGGGCGTGGCGATCATCTCCACGTCCTCCGGCCTCCTGACCGACAAGCAGGCCGCCAAGAAGGGCGTAGGCGGAGAAGTTCTCGCCTACGTCTGGTAATTCGGGAAACGGAGGTACAGCAATGTCGCGCATTGGACGGCTGCCCATCCAGGTCCCCGCTGGCGTGGACGTCACCATCGATGGCCAGACGGTCTCGGTGAAGGGCCCGAAGGGCTCCCTCACCCACGTCGTCGCCGCGCCGATCGAGATCGGCAAGGGCGAGGACGGCATTCTGGCCGTCACCCGCCCCAACGACGAGCGTCAGTCGAAGGCCCTGCACGGCCTGACCCGCACGCTGGTGGCGAACATGATCACCGGCGTGACCGCGGGCTACCGCAAGTCGCTGGAGATCAGCGGTGTCGGCTACCGAGTTCTGGCGAAGGGCTCCGACATGGAGTTCCAGCTGGGCTACAGCCACCCGATCCTCGTCGAGGCTCCGGAGGGCATCTCCTTCGTCGTCGAGTCGGCCACCAAGTTCCACGTGGACGGCATCGACAAGCAGAAGGTCGGCGAGGTCGCCGCGAAGATCCGCAAGCTGCGCAAGCCCGACCCGTACAAGGCCAAGGGTGTCAAGTACGCGGGCGAGGTCATCCGCCGCAAGGTCGGAAAGAGTGGTAAGTAAGCGATGAGTGTCTCTGTCAAGATCGGCAAGGGCAACGCCTACAAGAGCGCCGCTCGCAAGCGCCGCGCGATCCGCGTTCGCAAGCGCATCGTCGGCAGCGAGGTGCGTCCGCGCCTCGTCGTGACGCGCTCGAACCGTCACATGGTCGCCCAGGTCATCGACGACGCCAAGGGTCACACCCTGGCGTCGGCGTCCACCCTCGACGTGTCCATCAAGGGCGCCGAGGGCGACAAGACCGAGCTGGCCAAGAAGGTCGGAAGCCTGGTCGCCGAGCGCGCCAAGGCCGCCGGCATCGAGTCGGTCGTCTTCGACCGCGCGGGCAACCGGTACGCCGGCCGCATCGCCGCCCTGGCGGACGCGGCCCGTGAGGCCGGGCTCGACTTCTAAGCCGCTCGTCGACTCTGTCGGCGGACGTAATCGAGAGAGGTAATTCCAATGGCTGGACCCCAGCGCCGCGGTAGCGGCGCCGGCGGCGGCACCGGTGGCGAGCGGCGCGACCGTAAGCGGGACGACCGGGGCAACGCCCCCGCCGTCGAGAAGACCGCTTACGTCGAGCGCGTCGTCGCGATCAACCGCGTCGCCAAGGTTGTCAAGGGTGGTCGTCGTTTCAGCTTCACCGCGCTGGTCGTGGTGGGCGACGGTGACGGCACCGTAGGTGTCGGCTACGGGAAGGCGAAGGAGGTTCCGGCCGCCATCGCCAAGGGCGTTGAGGAGGCCAAGAAGAACTTCTTCAAGGTCCCCCGTATCCAGGGCACCATCGCGCACCCCGTTCAGGGCGAGAAGGCCGCCGGCGTCGTGCTGCTGAAGCCCGCCGCCCCCGGTACCGGTGTTATCGCCGGTGGCCCGGTGCGTGCCGTCCTGGAGTGCGCCGGCGTTCACGACATCCTGTCGAAGTCGCTCGGCTCGGACAACGCGATCAACATCGTGCACGCCACGGTTGCCGCGCTGAAGCAGATCCAGCGTCCCGAGGAGGTCGCGGCCCGCCGTGGCCTGCCGCTCGAGGACGTGGCTCCGGCCGGTCTTCTGCGGGCTCGGGCTGCTGCCGGGGTGAGTGCCTGATGGCTCGCCTGAAGATCACGCAGACCAAGTCGTACATCGGCAGCAAGCAGAACCACCGTGACACCCTGCGTTCGCTTGGCCTCAAGCGCATGCACGACGTCGTGGTGAAGGAGGACCGTCCCGAGATCCGCGGGATGGCCCACACGGTCCGTCACCTGGTGACGGTTGAGGAGGTGGACTGATCATGGGCGACAACCCGATCAAGATCCACAACCTGCGTCCCGCCCCGGGTGCCAAGACCGACAAGATCCGCGTGGGTCGTGGTGAGGCGTCCAAGGGTAAGACCGCTGGTCGTGGTACCAAGGGCACCAAGGCCCGCTACCAGGTTCCGCAGCGCTTCGAGGGTGGCCAGATGCCGCTCCACATGCGTCTGCCGAAGCTGAAGGGCTTCAAGAACCCGTTCAAGATCACGTTCCAGGTCGTCAACCTCGACAAGCTGGCCGAGCTCTACCCGCAGGGTGGCGCGGTCACGGTCGAGGACCTGGTCGCCAAGGGCGCGGTTCGCAAGAACTCCCTCGTCAAGGTGCTCGGCACCGGCGAGATCTCGGTCGCGCTGCAGGTGACGGTGGACGCCGTCTCCGGCTCGGCCGCCGAGAAGATCACCGCCGCCGGCGGTACCGTCACCGAGCTCGTCTGAGCCCGCTGACTTTCCGCGAGCCCCGCGTCTCCCGCTTCGGGAGGCGCGGGGCTCGCGCCTTTTTCCGGTTCTTCGCGTGCGGGCCGTCCGCGCGGCGCGATCCGGCCCTCGTTCTTTTGTGTGGCAAAACCGGGCATCCCGTACCCCATGAGTGGGGGACCGGCGGTACGCGCTTCTTTCGAGTGGCCGTGCACTGTTAGAGTCCGTGGAGTTCCCTTGTAGGCTGCGCATAGGCTCGCCTGTGCCGTCTGTAACGGAGCCCGTTCCGCAAACTCCCATTCAGGACCGACCCTCCCGCCGACGACGCGCGGGAGGCGCAGGAGGCACCGTGCTCAGTGCGTTCGCGCGGGCGTTCCAGACGCCCGACCTGCGCAAGAAGCTGCTGTTCACGCTGGGCATCATGGTGCTGTTCCGGCTGGGCTCACATGTCCCCGTCCCCGGGGTGGACTTCCAGGCGGTGCACGCGTGCCTGAAGGACAACGAGAACAACGGCCTGTTCGGGCTCGTCAACCTGTTCAGTGGTGGCGCGCTCCTCCAGCTGACGATCTTCGCCCTCGGCATCATGCCGTACATCACGGCGAGCATCATCCTCCAGCTCCTCACCGTCGTGATCCCACGACTTGAGGCGCTGAAGAAGGAGGGACAGGCCGGCCAGGCGAAGATCACCCAGTACACCCGCTACCTGACCATCGCGCTCGCCGTGCTCCAGGGCACCGGCATCGTGGCGACGGCCTCCAGCGGCGCGCTGTTCTCGGGCTGCGTCTACGCCAACCAGATCGTGCCGGACACCGGCGTGTTCCGGATCGCCGTGATGGTGCTGACCATGACCGCCGGCACCACGGTGATCATGTGGCTCGGTGAGCTCATCACCGACCGCGGCATCGGCAACGGCATGTCGCTGCTGATCTTCACCTCGATCGCCGCGCAGTTCCCGTCCTCGATGTGGGCCATCAAGGGTTCCGGCACCATCGGCGGCGGCTGGGTCGAGTTCTTCTCGGTCATCGCGGTCGGCGTCATCGTTGTGATGCTGGTCATCTTCGTCGAGCAGGCGCAGCGCCGGATCCCGGTCCAGTACGCGAAGCGGATGATCGGGCGCCGGGCCTTCGGCGGAACCTCGACCTACATCCCGCTCAAGGTGAACCAGGCCGGTGTCATCCCGGTCATCTTCGCCTCGTCGCTGCTGTACATCCCGGCCCTCGTGGTCCAGCTGACCAACAGCCAGGCCGGCTGGGCGGTGTGGATCAACCAGCACTTCGTGCGCGGTGACCACCCGATCTACATGGCCACCTACTTCCTGCTGATCGTCTTCTTCGCCTTCTTCTACGTCGCCATCTCCTTCAACCCCGAAGAAGTCGCCGACAACATGAAGAAGTATGGTGGGTTCATCCCGGGTATCCGGGCCGGCCGTCCGACGGCCGAGTACCTGAACTACGTGCTCACCCGCATCACGTGGCCGGGTTCGCTCTACCTGGGCCTGATCGCGTTGATCCCGATGATCGCCCTCGTCGCGTTCGGACAGCAGACCAACTTCCCGTTCGGCGGCACCAGCGTTCTCATCGTCGTCGGCGTCGGACTCGAAACTGTGAAGCAGATCGAGAGCCAGCTCCAGCAGCGTAATTACGAAGGGTTCCTCCGCTGATGCGTATCGTCCTCGTCGGACCCCCCGGGGCCGGGAAGGGTACTCAGGCGCACCTGCTCGCCAAGACCCTGTCCATCCCCCACATCTCCACCGGCGACCTGTTCCGCGCCAACATCGGTCAGGGCACCCCGCTGGGTGTCGAGGCCAAGAGCTACATGGACGCGGGCCGCCTGGTGCCCGACGAGGTCACCATCGGGATGGCCAAGGACCGCATGCTCCAGGAGGACGCCGCCAACGGCTTCCTGCTGGACGGCTTCCCGCGCAACCTGGGCCAGGCGAAGGCGCTGGACGAGTTCCTCGCCGAGCAGGGCATCAAGCTGGACGGCGTGCTGGACCTGGAGGTCCCCGAGGACGAGGTCGTCCGCCGGATCGCCGGCCGGCGGCTGTGCCGCAACGACGGCGGTCACGTGTTCCACGTGGACTACAACTCGCCGAAGGTCGAGGGCGTCTGCGACGAGTGCGGCGGCGAGCTGTACCAGCGCTCGGACGACACCGAGGAGGCCGTGCGCACCCGGCTGGAGGTCTACCACACGGAGACCGAGCCGATCATCGACTACTACCGCCAGCAGGGCCTGATCGCGACGATCCCGGCCCTCGGCAAGGTCGACGAGGTCACCGCGCGCGCGATCGAGGCGCTGAAGCAGGACAGCTGAGCCCCGACTACGGTTTGAAGGCCAGCGACGTACGTACGGTGGAACGAGTGCACGGCCGCCCGGCAAGGACCGGGCGGGAATCCAAGGAAGGCGTGACCAGATGGTGGAGATCAAGACCCCCGAGCAGATCGCGAAGATGCGAGCGGCCGGGCTGGTCGTCGCCGAGGCGCTCAAGGCGTGCCGTGAGGCGGTCGCCCCGGGAATCACCACCCAGGAGCTCAACGACATCGCCGACAAGGTCATCACGGACCACGGCGCGACCTCGAACTTCCGGGCCCACCACGGCGGCCTCTGGTTCCCGGGCGTGATCTGCGCCTCGGTGAACAACGAGGTCGTGCACGGCATCCCGGGTGACCGGGTGCTGCGGGAGGGCGACCTCATCTCGATCGACTGCGGCGCGATCCTGGACGGCTGGCACGGCGACGCGGCGATCACCGTCGCGGTCGGCGAGGTCGCCCCCGAGGTGGAGATGCTGAGCCGGGTCACCGAGGGCTCGATGTGGGCCGGCATCGCCCAGATGAAGAAGGGCAACCGCCTGGCCGACGTCTCCAAGGCGATCGAGGGCTTCATCCGGCGCCAGCCGCTGCCGCCCAAGGGCAAGTGGGGCATCACCGAGGGGTACGGCGGCCACGGCATCGGCACCGCGATGCACATGGAGCCGCACGTGCTGAACTACGTCGAGCGCGGCCGCGGCAAGGGGCCCAAGCTGATCCCCGGCACCGTGCTGGCGATCGAGCCGATGGTCTCGCTCGGGACCCCGCACACCACCGTGCTGGAGGACGACTGGACGGTCGTCACCAACGACGGCACCTGGGCCTCGCACTGGGAGCACTCGGTGGCCGTCACCGAGCAGGGCCCGGTCGTGCTGACCGCCTTCGACGGCGGCAAGGAGATGCTGGCCAGGCTGGGTGTGACCGCCGCGCCGGACCCGCTGGCGTAGTCGCTCGGCAGGCGCGCCGGAGCCGCTCGGGAGCCGTGTCGGAGTCGGGCCGGAGCCGCTCGGGGCGGCCAACTCCCGTCGCTGACAAGGGATCAGGGCCCTGGAGGTTTGGACTTCCAGGGCTTTTGTCCTATTTTTATGCGCCGGTAGTGGCTTCGATCGGCAGGAGAGAGCAGTGCTCAAGGGATTCCGCGACTTCATGATGCGCGGCAACGTGGTCGACATGGCGGTCGGTGTGGTGATCGGCTCCGCGTTCACCGCGGTGGTCACCGGCTTCGTCGCCGCCTTCCTCACCCCGCTGGTGGGTGTGGTGGTCGGCGCCGCGGGCGACTTCAGCTCCTACAAGGCGACGGTCGCCGGCGTGACCTTCCCGTACGGGCAGTTCCTCAACGTGCTGATCGCGTTCCTGATGACCGCGGCCGTGCTGTACTTCTGCGTCGTCCTGCCGGTGACCAAGGCCACCGCGCGGTACATGCCGAAGAAGCCGAAGACCCCGAAGCGCCCGTGCCCCGAGTGCCTGACCGAGATCCCCGAGGCGGCCAGCCGCTGCTCGGCCTGCACCGCGCACGTCGAGCCGCTGACCGCTCCGGCCGCCCGCTGATCGGGTACCCCCGTTTTGGAGCAGCCCGCGTGCTGACGTAGGATGGACCGTCGGCTCACTCGTAGCGTGCTCCAGCACGCCCTCTTCCCCCTCGGTGGGGTCGGGGTGGACCCAGGTTCGCACGAGCGTTCCGCATACGGTAGCCGGTCCCGGAAGGTGGATCTCGCAGTTCATGGCTAAGAAGCAAGGCGCCATTGAGATCGAGGGCACCGTGATCGAGTCTCTTCCGAACGCGATGTTCAAGGTCGAGCTGCAGAACGGTCACAAGGTCCTCGCGCACATCAGTGGCAAGATGCGCATGCACTACATCCGCATCCTGCCGGACGACCGGGTCGTGGTGGAGCTCAGCCCCTACGACCTCACGCGCGGCCGGATCGTCTACCGCTACAAGTAAGAACGTCAGATCTAGACCCGGAGAACCTGAAACATGAAGGTCAAGCCGAGCGTCAAGAAGATCTGCGACAAGTGCAAGGTGATCCGCCGTCACGGCCGGGTCATGGTGATCTGCGACAACCTGCGCCACAAGCAGCGCCAGGGCTGATCGTCCCCCGCATTTCTCGTAGTACTTCGCGCGACGCGAAAACGTCATAAGCGGGCCACCCGATCCGTCCCCCGGACGGACTGCCGCCCCCGGTCAGAGGCCGGGGCTCCCTCACCGTGAGGTGTTGGAGTAGGTGGCACGCCAGACCTCTGAAAAACCACAGGAGCCTTGAATGGCACGCCTCGCCGGCGTTGATCTCCCCCGTGAGAAGCGGATCGAGATCGCCCTCACCTACGTGTACGGCATCGGCCGTACCCGCGCCCAGCAGACCCTCGCCGAGACCGGCGTCAACCCGGATGTCCGCGTTCGCGACATCGCCGAGGAAGACCTGGTCAAGCTGAGCCAGTACATCGACGCCAACTTCACGGTCGAGGGTGACCTCCGCCGCGAGGTGGCCGCCGACATCCGCCGCAAGGTCGAGATCGGCTGCTACGAGGGTCTGCGTCACCGCCGGGGCCTGCCGGTCCGCGGCCAGCGCACCCACACCAACGCGCGTACCCGCAAGGGCCCGCGTCGCGCGATCGCCGGTAAGAAGAAGCCGGGCAAGAAGTAGTCCGTCCCGTAACCGGACATCCCTCCGGCCCGCGGGTCAGCGGACCGACCACCTCAGTAGGAGAACAGACTTATGCCCCCCAAGGGTCGTCAGGCTGCCGGCGCGAAGAAGATCCGCCGCAAGGAAAAGAAGAACGTCGCTCACGGCCACGCGCACATCAAGAGCACGTTCAACAACACCATCGTTTCGATCACCGACCCGTCGGGCAACGTGATCTCCTGGGCCTCCGCCGGCCACGTCGGCTTCAAGGGCTCGCGCAAGTCCACCCCGTTCGCCGCGCAGATGGCCGCCGAGGCCGCTGCCCGTCGCGCGCAGGAGCACGGCATGCGCAAGGTCGACGTCTTCGTGAAGGGTCCGGGCTCCGGCCGCGAGACCGCGATCCGTTCGCTCCAGGCCACCGGCCTGGAGGTCGGCTCGATCCAGGACGTCACCCCCACCCCGCACAACGGCTGCCGTCCGCCGAAGCGCCGCCGCGTCTGACGCGGCGCCTTCGGGCACGCTGGGTTCTGCTTTAAACCTCGTACGGGCTCCCGTTTCTTGCGGGAGCCCGTACGCTGGTTCTGTTCGGCATCAAATAGTGGGTGCCGAAGATCACTGGAGGATCAGAAAACATGCTTATCGCTCAGCGTCCTTCGCTGACCGAAGAGGTCGTCGACGAGTTCCGCTCGCGGTTCGTGATCGAGCCGCTGGAGCCGGGCTTCGGCTACACCCTCGGCAACTCCCTGCGTCGTACCCTCCTGTCGTCGATCCCGGGTGCCGCTGTCACCAGCATCCGCATCGACGGCGTCCTGCACGAGTTCACCACCGTGCCGGGCGTCAAGGAGGACGTCACCGACCTCATCCTCAACATCAAGCAGCTGGTCGTCTCCTCGGAGCACGACGAGCCGGTCGTGATGTACCTGCGCAAGCAGGGTCCGGGTGTGGTCACCGCCGCCGACATCGCGCCGCCGGCCGGTGTCGAGGTGCACAACCCCGAGCTGGTCCTCGCCACCCTGAACGGCAAGGGCAAGCTGGAGATGGAGCTGACCGTCGAGCGCGGTCGCGGCTACGTCTCCGCCGTCCAGAACAAGGCCTCCGGCCAGGAGATCGGCCGCATCCCGGTCGACTCGATCTACAGCCCCGTGCTGAAGGTCACCTACAAGGTCGAGGCCACCCGTGTCGAGCAGCGGACCGACTTCGACAAGCTGATCGTCGACGTCGAGACCAAGCCCGCCATGCGTCCGCGCGACGCCATGGCCTCGGCCGGCAAGACCCTGGTGGAGCTGTTCGGCCTCGCCCGCGAGCTGAACATCGACGCCGAGGGCATCGACATGGGCCCGTCCCCGACGGACGCCGCCCTGGCCGCCGACCTGGCGCTGCCGATCGAGGAGCTGGAGCTCACCGTCCGCTCCTACAACTGCCTCAAGCGCGAGGGCATCCACACCGTGGGTGAGCTCGTCGCCCGCTCCGAGGCCGACCTGCTCGACATCCGCAACTTCGGTGCGAAGTCGATCGACGAGGTCAAGGCGAAGCTGGCCGGCATGGGCCTGGCCCTCAAGGACAGCCCGCCCGGGTTCGACCCGACCGCCGCCGCCGACGCCTTCGGCGCCGACGACCTGGACGACGCGGGTTACGCGGAGACCGAGCAGTACTGAGAGACTTGACCGCGGGGGCGGTTCCCCGGAACCGCCCCCGTCGTCGTGAAAGTCGTGCGGGCACAGTGCCCGTACGCCCGCCGCGGTACCTGGTACGGCCGCGGTCGGAGATTCGAGGAGTAATTCCATGCCGCGTCCCACCAAGGGTGCCCGCCTCGGCGGCGGCCCGCACCACGAGCCCCTGCTGCTCGCCGGTCTGGCCCGTGAGCTGTTCCAGTACGGCCGCATCACCACCACCGAGGCCAAGGCCCGCCGCCTGCGCCCGCTGGCGGAGAAGCTGATCACCAAGGCGAAGAAGGGCGACATCCACAACCGTCGCCTGGTGCGCAAGACCATCACCGACATCTCGGTGCTGCACACCCTCTTCACCGAGATCGCGCCGCGCTACGAGAACCGCCCGGGTGGCTACACCCGCATCACCAAGATCGGTCCCCGTCGTGGCGACAACGCCCCGATGGCCGTGATCGAGCTGGTCGAGGCGCTGACCGTCGCGCAGACCGCCGTCGGCGAGGCCGAGGCCGCCACCAAGCGTGCCGTCAAGGAGGCCGACGCCAAGGTCGAGGCCACCGAGACCAAGGCCGACGAGGCCGAGGCCGCCGAGCAGGCCTGACACCACCGGGTGTTCGCGGGCCCGCTTCCCCATTCGTGGGGGAGCGGGCCCGTTCCTCATGTCCAGGGAGTGGAGAGCAGTGGTCAACGATTGCGCCGAGCGGCCGCCGGTCAAGGACGGTCCGGCCGACGGGTACGTCCGGATCCGGCTCGACCTCGCCTACCACGGCGCCGACTTCTCCGGCTGGGCCCGGCAGAAGGGCGGTCGCCGGACGGTCCAGGAGGAGATCGAGACCGCCCTGCGGGTCGTCACCCGCAGCTCCGGGCTCTTCCCGCTCACCGTGGCCGGCCGCACCGACGCCGGCGTGCACGCCCGCGGCCAGGTCGCCCACGTCGACCTGCCGGCCGAGCTGTGGGCCCAGCACGGCGCGAAGCTGCTCCGCCGGCTGGCCGGGCGGCTGCCGGGCGACGTCCGGATCTACCGGGCGGCCGAGGCCCCGGCCGGCTTCGACGCCCGCTTCTCGGCGATCTGGCGCCGCTACGCCTACCGGGTCGCCGACCACCCCGGTGGCGTCGACCCGCTGCTGCGCGGCCACGTGCTCTGGCACGACCGGCCGCTCGACCTGGAGAAGATGAACGCCGCCGCGCGGCTGCTGCTCGGCGAGCACGACTTCGCCGCGTACTGCAAGAAGCGCGAGGGCGCCACCACCATCCGCACCCTGCTGGAGCTGCGCTGGGACCGTGTCCCGGTCGACGCCTACGCCGCCCAGGAGGGCTCGCTCGCGGTCGCCACCGTCCGGGCCGACGCCTTCTGCCACAACATGGTGCGGGCGCTGGTCGGCGCGATGCTGCTGGTCGGCGACGGGCACCGGCCGGTGGAGTTCCCCGGCGAGGTGCTGGCCGGCGGCGTGCGCAACTCCGCCGTCAACGTGATCCGGCCGTACGGGCTGACCCTGGAGGAGGTCGGCTACCCGCCGGACGACCAGCTCGCCGAGCGCAACCGCGCCGCCCGCCGGATGCGCACCCTGCCCGGGCCGCCCGCCGCCGGTTAATCGGTTTTGGTCCGGGGCGGTGGCTTGGGACAATCGCCCCCATGGGACACGTCGAGATTTCGCACCTGGAGTACTACCTGCCGGACGGGCGGGTGCTGTTCGATGACGCGTCCTTCCGGGTGGGGGAGGGCGCGGCGGTGGCGCTGGTCGGTGCCAACGGCGCCGGCAAGACCACCCTGCTGCGCATGATCGCGGGCGACCTCCAGCCGCACGGCGGCTCGGTGACGATCAGCGGCGGCCTCGGCGTGATGCGCCAGTTCGTCGGCACCACCGGCCGCGAGGGCAGGCAGCCCGACGAGGACCGCCATGGCCCGGCCCCGCTGCCCGCCGACGCCTCCGTGCGCGACCTGCTGGTCTCCGTCGCCCCCGAGCGGATCGCCAAGGCCGCCCGCGCGGTCGACGCGGCCGAGCTGGCGATGATCGCCCAGGATGACGAGAAGACCCAGATGGCCTACGCCCAGGCGCTCTCCGACTGGGCCGACGTCGGCGGCTACGACTACGAGACCGACTGGGACGTCTGCACGATGGCCGCCCTCGGCGTGCCCTTCGACAAGGCCCAGTGGCGCGGCCTGAACACGCTCTCCGGCGGCGAGCAGAAGCGGCTCGTCCTGGAGGCGCTGCTGCGCGGCCCCGAGGAGGTGCTGCTGCTCGACGAGCCGGACAACTACCTGGACGTCCCGGGCAAGCGCTGGCTGGAGGAGGCCATCAAGGCCACCCCGAAGACCGTGCTGTTCATCTCGCACGACCGCGAGCTGCTCTCCCGCACCGCCGAGAAGATCATCAGCGTCGAGTCCGGCGCGGCCGGCTCCAGCGTCTGGGTGCACGGCGGCGGCTTCGACTCCTTCCACGAGGCCCGCAAGGCCCGCTTCGAGCGGTTCGAGGAACTGCGCCGCCGCTGGGACGAGGAGCACGCCAAGCTCAAGAAGCTGGTCGTCACCCTGCGCCAGGCCGCCTCGATCAGCCACGACATGGCCTCCCGGTACGCGGCCGCGCAGACCAGGCTGAAGAGGTTCGAGGACGCCGGCCCGCCGGAGGCGCCGCCGCGCGAGCAGACCATCACCATGCGGCTCAAGGGCGGGCGCACCGGCGTGCGCGCCTTCACCATGGAGCGGCTGGAGCTCACCGGCCTGATGCGGCCCTTCGACCTGGAGGTCTTCTACGGCGAGCGGATCGGTGTGCTCGGCGCCAACGGCGCCGGCAAGTCGCACCTGCTTCGGCTGCTCGCGGGTGACACGACGGTCGCCCACACCGGCTCCTGGAAGCTCGGCGCCCGCGTGGTGCCCGGGCACTTCCGGCAGACCCACGCCCACCCCGAGCTGCTCGGCCGCACGGTGCGCTCGATCATCGAGGAGGAGCACGCGCTCAGCCGCGGCGCCGCGATGGGCGCGCTGCGCCGCTACGAGCTGGACCGCCAGGAGGAGCAGAAGTTCGAGTCGCTCTCCGGCGGTCAGCAGGCCCGGCTGATGATCCTCAAGCTGGAGCTGTCCGGCGTCACCGCGCTGCTGCTCGACGAGCCGACCGACAACCTGGACCTGGAGAGCGCCGAGGCGCTGCAGGCCGGTCTGGAGGCCTTCGACGGCACGGTGATGTGCGTCACCCACGACCGCTGGTTCGCCCGGACCTTCGACCGTTTCCTGGTGTTCGGCGCCGACGGGCAGGTCTACGAGTCGTCCGAACCGGTCTGGGACGTCACCCGGGTCGAGCGGGACCGATGAGCGGTTTTGACCCTCTCCTCGCCTGCCGGTAACCTGGGCGCTTGATGTGCGTATTGGCTCGCTCTATCTCACGTGAGAGGTCGGTACGCCGGAGACATCAGGTCGACGACCAGCGGCTCCCCCTTGAATTGCGTCCAAGGCGGCCAGGCTGATCCCTCCTCCAGGTGCTCCTGTCAGGACTCACTCACTGAAAAGCGAAGGCTACGACCGTGCGTACGTACAGCCCCAAGCCCGGCGACGTCCAGCGTCAGTGGCACGTCATCGACGCGACCGACGTCGTGCTCGGCCGCCTGGCCTCCCAGGCCGCCAACCTCCTCCGGGGCAAGCACAAGGCGATCTACGCGCCGCACGTTGACACCGGTGACTTCGTCATCATCATCAACGCGGACAAGGTGCACCTGTCGGGTAACAAGAAGACCCAGAAGCTGGCGTACCGCCACAGCGGCTTCCCGGGCGGTCTCCGCTCGGTCCGCTACGACGACCTCCTGGCCAACAACCCGGAGAAGGCCGTCGAGAAGGCCATCAAGGGCATGATCCCCAAGAACAGCCTGGGCCGCCAGATGCTCTCCAAGCTGAAGGTCTACTCGGGCGACCAGCACCCGCACGCTGCCCAGCAGCCGGTGCCGTTCGAGATCACCCAGGTCGCGCAGTAATTCCGGCCACCAAGCCCCCCATCACTGAAAAGAGCTGAGGAACACCGTGGCCGAGACCACCGAAACCCTTGAGGTCGACTTCGACGAGACCGTCGTCGAGGGCGAGTACACCTCCGAGGAGAGCTACACCTCCGAGTCCCTGGCCGGCCGCTTCGGCGAGGCCGTCCCCGGCGCCGGCCTCGGCCGTCGCAAGGAGGCGATCGCCCGCGTGCGCATCGTCCCCGGCACCGGCCAGTGGAAGATCAACGGCCGCACCCTTGAGGGCTACTTCCCCAACAAGGTGCACCAGCAGACCGTGAACGAGCCCTTCAAGCTCCTGGAGCTGGACGGCCGTTACGACGTCGTCGCCCGCATCAGCGGCGGCGGCGTGTCCGGTCAGGCCTACGCGCTGCGCCTCGGCGTGGCCCGTGCCCTGAACGAGGCCGACGTGGACAACAACCGCGGCGCCCTCAAGAAGGCCGGCTTCCTGACCCGTGACGCCCGCGCCGTCGAGCGCAAGAAGGCCGGTCTGAAGAAGGCCCGCAAGGCGCCGCAGTACAGCAAGCGCTAATTTCGCCCCCGGGGGTGCGTACCGCCCTGGTGGTGCACGCCCCCGGATGCGCTCTACACGCCCCGGAGTACCCCGTGTACTCCGGGGCGTCGTGTTCCCCGGCCATTGTGCGGAGCCCGGGGATTCGATCGGATTCACTGCAAGACATTGCGGAGATGGAGGACGGCACAGTGGGACGACTCTTCGGTACGGACGGCGTGCGCGGTGTGGCCAACGAGGGCCTGACGGCGGAGCTGGCGCTCGGCCTGTCGGTCGCGGCGGCGCACGTGCTCGGTGAGGCGGGGGCCTTCGACGGCCACCGGCCGGTCGCGGTGGTCGGCCGCGATCCGCGCGCCTCGGGCGAGTTCCTGGAGGCCGCGGTCATCGCCGGCCTGGCCAGCGCGGGTGTCGACGTCCTGCGGGTCGGTGTGCTGCCCACCCCTGCGGTGGCCTATCTCACCGGCGTGCTCGGCGCCGACTTCGGCGTGATGCTCTCCGCCAGCCACAACGCGATGCCCGACAACGGCATCAAGTTCCTCGCCCGCGGCGGCCACAAGCTGGACGACCGGATCGAGGACGCCATCGAGTCCCACTACCACAAGCACGCGGCGGGCGGCGAGAACTGGAACCGCCCGACCGGCGCGGCCGTCGGCCGGGTCCGCGAGTACACCGAGGGCTTCGACAAGTACGTCGCCCACCTGATCGGCGTGCTGCCCAACCGCCTGGACGGCATCCGGGTCGTCATCGACGGCGCGCACGGCGCGGCCGCCTACGTCGCCCCCGAGGCCTTCGCCCGGGCCGGCGCCGAGGTGGTGCACACCCTGGGAGCCGAGCCCACCGGCCTCAACATCAACGACGGTGTCGGCTCCACCCACCTGGACCGGCTGCGCGCCGTCATGCGCGAGCACTCCGCCGACCTGGGCATCGCCCTGGACGGCGACGCCGACCGCTGCCTGGCCGCCGACGCGGACGGCAACGAGGTCGACGGCGACCAGATCATCGCGATCCTCGCCGTCGCCATGAAGGAGGCCGGCACGCTGCGCCGCAACACCGCGGTCGCCACCGTGATGTCCAACCTGGGCTTCAAGCTGGCCATGCGGCGCGAGGGCGTCGAGCTGGTCGAGACGGCCGTCGGCGACCGGTACGTGCTGGAGGCGATGAAGGAGCAGGGCTTCGCGCTGGGCGGCGAGCAGTCCGGCCACGTCATCCTGCTGGACCACGCGACCACCGGCGACGGCACGCTGACCGGCCTGATGCTGGGCGCCCGGCTGGCGGCGACCAAGCAGCCGCTGGCCGACCTGGCCGCCGTGATGACCCGGCTGCCGCAGGTGCTGATCAACGTCAAGGGCGTCGACAAGAGCCGGGTGAAGACCAGCGAGGAGCTGGCCGCCGCGGTCGCCGCCGCCGAGGCCGACCTGGGCGCCACCGGCCGGGTGCTGCTGCGCCCGTCGGGCACCGAGCCGCTGGTCCGGGTGATGGTCGAGGCGGCCGACGAGGGGCAGGCGCGGTCCGTCGCGGAGAAGCTGGCCGAGGCCGTCCGCACCCACCTGGGCTGACCGTCCGGAGACGGCGAG